>NZ_JBFBBE010000202.1:0-10282 GCF_040682555.1 Streptomyces sp. NPDC051172 | reverse complement strand
GCCGAGGACCGTGCCCTTGGCTGCGCGCCCCAGGAATACCTATGGACCCCGTACCGTGTCGACAGCGCGGTACGGGGCCTCGCAGGGGTCAAAGCCTCACGCTTGGCGGGCGCCGTCCCCGCTGAATTCGGTCACTCGGGAGGATGTCCGTGTGATTTCGCTCCGACGGTGAGAGCGTGAAGGGAGTGCGGGCCCAGAGGAGTGAGTCGGACCACAAGTGCCGAGAATTGTCCGCAGGGCTTCATCCTGGCCAAGGCGAGGCTTTCCACCCGATCCCGTTCGTTAGCTGGTGGATCCAGACCGGCCGGCGTGGCACGACCGGCCTCCGCGGCTGGCAGCCACTCGTTCTTCCGCGCTAGTGAAGCTATCTGCTCGCTGCGTATTCGGGGGGGCAACTCCTGTGGTCCCGGCCTGTTCAACCGGCCCAACGCTCATGCGCTGGATTCAACTAGCAAGCCCACAGCCTGACTTCGATAATCCCGCCACGATGAGAGTAGCCACCCACTTGCACACCGTTGCGGAGAAGGTTCAAGTGTCGAGCGGGCGCCGCCCGTAGCAATGCTGCGTGGCCATTGTCACCCTTCAAGGGAGGGGGAAAGATAATAGAATGAGCCAATGATCATTCGCGATGCACGCGGCGGACAAGTCCTCCGCATAGGGGATCCGGGGCAAGGGGTCCATCTGCTGTTCTCCACGCCGGAGCGGCCGTACGGAGACGACCCTGCCCTTGACGTGCCCGTACAGGCCAAGGGTGCGTGGGTGGACGTCAGGGAGTTGATCCAGACACTGGATGGTGATGGATTGGTGGAATTCGTCTCATCGCTGGCTGACGAATCGAGCAGTTGGAGCGAACCTCGCACCTGGCAGTCCAGTGAAGGGCAATTGAAAATATCCGCGCAGCGTTCGGGTGGGCGCATCGTCCTGACGTGGGGCATGTGGGGAAAGGTGGCTGGGTCTGACGGTTCCTGGTACTTCGAGACCGTCACATCGCACAGGGATGGGCGTGAGCTGTGCGGAATTTCCGAAGCGTTTCAGGCTCTATTTTCTGGAAAGCCTGCGGGAATCGCCTGAATTATCGCCGGCACCTCAGATGGTCTGCCGCTGCAAGTGCCTGCAGCGGCAGACCCTCTCGGAATAGAGCGCGAGGTGGAGGGTGCACCCGCCTCCTGCAACAGGAGTGCGGGGATCGAGCTTTGGCCGAAACGCCGACGGGGGGCCTTGTGGTGCGCGCCCGCTACAACGATTCCTGAGTGCGCGCTTTGCAGCCCCAGCGGCCGGGACAGGAGCACCTGGAAGCCGTGTACGTGATCTTCGACGCGGCCAGACGATCAGGTGGTCCGATCCGGCCAGCGCGATTTCGCTGTCCAGAACGCGGCCATCGGCGTCCACGAGGGTGACGTCGTGGTTAGGACGTCTGTTTCCAGGCGCTGACGTGAGAAAGGGGCGAGAGACGTTAGGCGGCTAGCGCATCGCGCAGCTCCCGCACAGCGGGCTCCAGTTGGTGACGGACGGGGATGGAGCAGTACAGGTCCTGTGCCCGCTGGTGTACGAGCCCCGTGCGGTAGGCGGCCGGCAGGCCGTCCAGTACCTCAACGGCACGGCGACACGCCTGCTCGGTGTCGCCGTCGTGGTGGAGGCACGTGGCCGCGTCCACGGTCAGCAGCGAACGGGTCATAGTGCTGGTCGGGGCGGAGAGCTCCAGGGCCCGTTGCTGGCTCTGTTGAGCGTGGTGGGTGTCGCCGAGTGCGGTGTAGGCGTGGGACAGGTGGACGTGGTGCTTTTGTTCCCCGTGGGTTAGCCAGGTATCGGCCTGCGCCGCGGCGTCGAGTCGCCCCATGAAGCGGTCGGCGGCGGTGAGCGCTTGGCGGGCCTGTTCGGGCTGGTGTGAGAGCGCGTACGCACGGGCGGCGACAGCGGCGGGAAGGGTGGCGGCGGCGGTCGGCCGGTTCCCGGCGGCTTGACGGGCGTGTTCGGCGAGGCGTGCGGCGGCCTGCGGGGCGCCGCACGCGCGGGTGAGGACCAGGCGCTGCCAGTGCCCACCGGAGAGCTGCTGTCCGCCGAACCACTCGCTGGTCAGGAGGGTGTTCAGGCCGGAGCGGAGCCCGGGAAGCATCTCCGCGGCGCCGGATGCCTCGCAGGCGGCGAGCAGGGCCGCGTCGCTGGTGTCGCCCTGTCCGAAGGTGATGTTGTCCCGCATCGTCAGCGGCAGGTACGTGAACTTCTGCGGCACCAGCGCGACGTGCTCCCACGACCCCCACGGGTCCAGGTCCGCGGTGGAGGCGTGATCCCAGGCCACGTCGCCCTCGGTGGGCAGCAGCAACCCGCACAGCAGGCGGGATAGGGTCGTCTTGCCGGAGCCGTTCTCCCCGACCAGCGCCACGATCTCCCCGCGCCGCACGTGGAGGGAGACGTTGCGCAGGCTGTCCTTCGGGGCGCCGTCGTATCGGTAGGTGACGTCGCGGACCTCGAAGCGCTCCGGGGCCGCGGTCACGGGCGCGGTGCCGCGTGAGTCGGACATGGCCTGGCCGTGGGCGTTGTCGAGGAAGTTCTGCCAGTCCTGCACGTACCAGCCGGTGCGCACCAGGCGGGCCCCGCCGTTGATGATGCCGCGCACCGAGCCGGTGGCGGTCTGGAGGGCGAAGACGGCGCCGCCGCCGGCCGCCAGGCTCATCCGTCCGGAGGCCAGGAGCCACAGCAGCGCAGCCCACACCGCGGTCGAGGCGATCCCGCCGGCTACGGCTCCGGCCAGTCCCATCCAGGCTCCGGTGTTCGCAGCTTCGCGTTCGGCGGCGTTGACCGAGGCGGCCAGCCGCCGGTACCGGCCGATCAGGAAGGGGCCGGCCAGGCAGGCGCGCATCTCCTCGCTGGACTCCTGATACGCCATGTGCCAGCGCAGTTTGCCCAGCATCCGGCGTCGCCCGGAGGTCTCGAGTCCGGCGAGGTAGAGCACGCGGGCGGAGCGGACGTAGGCGGCGGCTTGCGGCAGGCAGGCGAGGAAGAGCAGGGGCAGGAGCAGGGGGTGCAGGACGGTCAGGACGGTGGCGCCGGCCGCGAGCGTGGCCGTGGCCGCGAGGACGTCCTGCGCTTCTTCGACGAGGTCGGGGGTGACTTGGGCGCCGCGATCGGCGATGTCGTAGGCGTCGTTGTAGCCGGGCTTGTTGTTGGCGGCCAGTTCCGCGCCGAGCGCGGCCTCGATCATCGTCAGCTCAGCTGCCCGGCCGAGCACCGGGCGCAGACGGCCGGTCAGCCAGACGACGGCGAGGCCCAGCAGGGCGCGCAGGCCGGTGGCGGCAGCGATCACGGCCAGCTGGGGGGCGGCGTCCCACAGCCGCTCGGTGATGTCGCCCGCGGAGATCAGGGCGGTGATCGTACCCGTGACGGCCAGGAGACCGAGGGCCGCGAGGACACCGGTCCCGATCTGGCACACCATCAGGCCGATGGCCGCGCCGCGGTCCACGCGCCAGGCCATCTGCACCGAGCGCCGCACGAGCGAGGGAAGGCGCCGCGCCATGGTGCGGGAGGTCAGCAGGGAGCCGGCCTGGAGCCTCGACTCGTCGCGGTAAAGGTATTCCTCCTCTCGAACACCGGCTTCCTGTGGTTCGTCGTCCGGCGGTGTCCCCTTGGGTGGTTGCGGCGGCTGGTCCTGCGTAATGGTCGAGGTCATCGTTCCCCCTAGGACGGTCGCTGCGGCTGAGTCGTGAGGTCTAACGACACGGCTGCGATATCGAACACACGTCATTCGGTCGTGCTGGGAAGCCCCCTATTCCCTGCGTCAGCCGACCCCGCGGGCGCGGGATCCCTGGTCTGGCTTGGAGCGGCTGCGGGCAGGAAATGGCCGAAACGCCGACACCGCCAAACCGAGTGGGCCGTACGGCGGGGCATCCCGGGGCGTCCCCTCCTAGCCGGGAGCTGGTTCGGCCTGCAGCAGCTTCTCCAGCTCTGTCTCCGCGTGGTCGACCGCGCCCGTCAGAGCCTCGCGGTGGTGGGCGGACAGGACGCCGGATCCCAGTCCGGCCGCGGCGATCACTGCGTGGAGCGCGTCCGTCGCCCGGTCTTCCAGGGCGGACGCGACGATGGGGTGGAGCAGCGCGTCCCGTGCTGCGTAGGCGTCGAGTCGGGCGACGCTGACAACGGAGTCGAGAACGCGGGCGCCATAGCGTCCGGTGCGGTCCAGTTCCAGAGCTGACAGGCCCGTCCGAGTCTGGAAGGCGGCGGTTGGCGGATCTGGATGGGCAAGGAGTTGGATGGCTTCATCAAGGGTGCGGTTGAGGTCGGATTCCGGGACAGGAGTGTCTGCGGGCCGGCAGTGGGCGTGCAGGAGGAGGGTGATGGCTCTCTCCCAGGGCTCGACGGGCTGGGTGGTGTCGATCAAGTCGCGGGCCTGCTGATCCAGGCCCTGATCCATCAGGGCCATGACCTTGATCTGGCGGCCGTCGAGGAGCCGGTTGCCGATGCCGCGGTGCTGCGCCATGGCGTCGGCAGCCTCGGTCCATCGCCCGATCTGGGCGAGGGCGCGGGCACCGTCCACGAGCAGGGTGACGTACAGCTCCTGGCACACGGTGCGGTGGTCCTCATCCGTGCTGGTCAGGGCCGTGAGGTCGATGGTGCGGCCGTCGATATCGGTCTTGGTTCGGTGCCGGGCAGCGTCATTGAGGCAGCGCAGCAAGCTGTAGGCGAGTTCGCCGTGGCCGGCACGGGTCAGCAGCCGGGAGAGGTTGACCAGCGGCATCAGCGACATGACGGCGACCCGTCCGCTGAGGCGTCCGGCGTCGGCGAAGACCTGGTGCTGGCGCCAGCACAGGTCCTCGGCCAGGTTGGGCAGGCCGATGTCGGAGGCGATGAGCGCGGCGTAGTTGAGGACCCCGCAGGTGCGGGCCACCAGGTCGTGGTGGCCCGCACCTGCGGGCGCGACGGTCAGCCCGGTGAGGTGGTTGATGCGCTCCTCCAAGGGGAGCGCGGGCGCCTTGGTGCGGCGGACCAGGGGGATGCGGCTGGCTATCGCGGGGATCATCGGCTCAGCCCTTGCGCGCCCAGTCGACGACCAGTCGGCTGTAGGGCTTGTCGACGACGAAGCGAGGGTCGTCCGCCGTCAACCGGTCGCGGGAGTCGGCGACGGCCATCCGGAAGCCCGGTTCGGGGGCGTCGTTGCCGCCGCTGGCGTCCCAGGCGCGGATCTCGCTCACGACGCGCTCGGCGAGGTCGGTGCCGCCCTCGCCGTGGCCGATCACGCCGACCTCCCAGTACCGGCCCTTGTCGTCCCCGCCCTCGCGGATGGTTAGGTAGGCGAGCGATCCGCCGTCCAGGGCGGCCATGGAGCCCCAGCCGAAGTGCGGGGTGAACCCGGGGCGCTGGCCCGGGAGCCGGGACAGGCCGTTGGGCAGTACGCAGGCCAGGTACAGGTACAGCCACTCCCACGCCGAGCCCTGCCGGAACTTCACCCCGGTGTAGAGCTTGGTCTGCTGCTGGTCGAGGACCGTGCGCAGGGCATCGCGGTCAACGTCCTGCTCGCTGAACGTCTCTAGGCGGACGTTGCCCTCGCCGGCCATCGGCACGAGGGTGTACACGTCGTCGCAGACGCCCTTGCGCAGCGGGATGAAGGTGGCCATCTCGCAGGAGACGGTCTTCCACGTCTCGTTATCGCGTTCGAAGGCGAAGCTCCGGGAGATGCTGCCGCGGATGCGCATCGGCAGGACCAGGTGTCCGCCGGGGGCGAGCTGGTCGAGGATCTTCACGGGTACGTCGCCGGCGCCGACGGTGAAGATGATCCGGTCGTAGGGGGCGTGCTCGGGCAGCCCGGCTGCGCCGTCGGCCATCACCGCGGTGGCGTTGTCGACGCCGGCCTCGGAGAGGTGCTTGCTCGCGCCGGCGACGAGGTCCTGGTCGACGTCGAGGGTCCACACCTGCCCGCCGGGAGAGACGATCTTGCTGAGGAGGGCGGCGTTGTATCCGGTGGCGGCTCCGGCTTCCAGGACTTTGTGGCCGGGCTGGGCGTCGAGCTGTTCGAGCTGGGTGGCGACGATGGACGGCGCGGAGATACAGGAGATCATCTCCCCGTGCTCGTCGTGCTTGATCGGCACCGCGTCCTCCTTGTACGCGCTCTCCAGGTCGACACCGGGCAGGAAGGCGTGCCGGTCGGTGGTGCGGAAGGCGTCGATGGTGGCCTGGCTGCGCAGATGGCCGCTGTCGACGAGCCGCTGGGCGAGGGCTTCGCGCAGCTGGTTGGGGTCGGTCACGGGTGTCACGGTGGTCTCCATCCGAGGGAGGCTAGGGTCCGCCGGGGCGGACTTGCGGGTAGACACGTCGCCTCTTCCTCCGGTGGAGAAGGCGACGTGACGGCCGAGCCACGCGGTGGCGGCCTGCGCTTCGGCAGGCACGCCCGCGCGGTTGAACGCGAAGATCGCGTGATGGGCGATGACGCCCCGGATTCCGCGTATCAGTCGGCCGTCGGCGGTAAGTCGGCGCAGGCGGCGGCCAGCGTCCTCGAACGCGGCGACGCGCTCGCCCCAGCCCGCCTCCGCGTCAGGGCGCAGTGCCGCGTCCGCGTTCATCAGCCGCCGCATCGCGGAGACGGCTCTCTCCAGGGCGGGCCCCTGGGGCGGGGTGACGGGGGGCCGCAGGGCGGCCCACCGGGCGTACACGTCTCCGGCTTCGAACGGGTCCAGTCCCGCCTCGCGGATCATGGCGGACAGCAGCATCACGCTGCGTTCGCGGGCGCCGGGGGTGCCGGTCTCGGCGAGCGCGGCCGGGCTGTCGGCGCAGAACACGTTGTGCGCGACGTCCATGCCTTCGGGGCCGCCGAAGGCATGGGTTTCCGGCTCGTAGATCCCGCCGGCCCAGCCGGTGATGACGCGGTCGGCGACGAGCTGGTCCAGCAAGCTGGTGGCGGGCTGCTCGGTGCGCAGGCGCACGCCGGCGTCTTTGCGCAGGAAGTGGTAGCGGCGACCGGCCAGCGCGGTCGCCAGGGCTTGGGCAGCGTCGGCGTGCGGGGCGGGGAAGGCGACGGAAGCGTGCCACCAGGGCGTGTCCGCGGCGATCGGCAGGTTTTCGTCGTCGAAGGTCATGGGGAAGGAACTCCTTGCGTGGCGGCGGGCGGGGCGAGGTCAGTTGAGAAGGAGGATGCGGGTCCAGCCGGTGGTGTCGGTGGCGTTCAGGGCGAGTTGGGCGCCGGCGCGGCCTTCCATGAATCCGGGTTTGGGCAGGTGCTTCCAGTCGGCGGCCAGACGTCGGTGCAGGTCCTGGATGATGGGGGTGAAGCGGGCAGGGGCGGGGCTGTCTGCGGCGACCGCGCGGGTGAGGGTCAGCAGGCCGGCCCAGCCGTGGCAGAGGGTCGAGTCGGTGATGCGGGCGAGCCGCAGCGGGTCGGTCAGGATCGCTTCGACGGTGTCCTCGGCCGCTTGGCGCCGTGCGGGGTCGCCGAGGGCGAGCGCGGCGAGCTGCTGGGCGCGGGCAATGCCGGGCTGGCCGTAGCACCAGGACTGGCGGGCCGGTTCCGCCTCGGGCGGCTGGCCGGCGTCCAGGTGGGCTGCGGTGGACCAGTAGTGGGCGCTGTGCCGGTCGAGCCAGGTCGCGAACGTGGCGACGGCTTTCTCCTGGCCGGGGACGCTGACTCCGGCGCGCAGAGCGAGGGAGAGCACGGCCAGGGGCCCCGCGATGCCGTGGGCCATGCCGTTGTTGCCGTGCCCGCCGGTCATCTCCTTCCCGCCGGGACCGACCGGCGACCACCACCCGGGCAAGATCCGGCCTTCATTGCGGGCGGGGTGTGCGAGCGTGACGAGGCACGCGAGGACATCGGGCAGCCGGGGCGCTGTCGGGAGGCGGGACAGCAGCAGTGCGGCGAGCCCGGTGAGGCCGCGGATGAGGTCCCATTCGGCGAGGTGGGGCAGTGCGCCAGCCGCCCGACGGCGGTGGGCGGCGGCGAGCCGGGCGTCCACGACGCGGTCAACCGCCGCGCGGACCTCGTCGTCGGCCCCGTGGGCGCGGGCCAGGACGAACTCCAGGGCGGGTGCGCCGTGGAAGAGGCTGGCGTTGCTGCCGGTACTTACGCCCCGGCCTGTGGCCTGGGCGAGGTGGCGGCGGGCGGCGGGCAGGTCACGGCGCGCGATGTCGAGCAGGGCCATCCCCAGCGAGCCCTCAGACAGGTCCTGCGTACGGGGAACGGGCGTCGTGGTCATGAGCGCCTGGCCAGGGCGAGGACGATGCTGTGCGCCCGGCCGCCGATCCACCCGTCGGCGTCCGGCGGGGGCGCGTCGTGCAGAGTGGCGATGCCGAAGGGGCTGGCGTCCAGGTGCGCGCGCAGGAGGTCCAGGTCGACATCGCGGGTGAGGTCGAGGGGCAGTTGCTGGTCGTCCTCGGCGAGCAGCACCCGCTCCGGCACCCGGAACCGGGCACGCCAGGCATGGAGTTGGTCCGCCCATTGCTGGAGTGGTGCGGTGCGGGCGGGCAGCGTGCGGCTGCGGATCTTCCACCGGGCGGCAGTGAGGATGGTGCGCCGGTAGGTGAGCGCCGGGGTGAAGGGCAGGGTCCAGGCGGCGCCCCAGTCGAACCAGGTCACCTGCGAGGACGCGGCCCGGCTGATCTCGCCGAGGAAGCGGGCCATCGGCGGGGTGTAGTTGTTCCACAGGAAGTTGATGGCGGTGGGGGCCAGCAGCTCCAGCGGCCTGCCCGTCGCGGACTCCACCAGCTGGGGGCGACCGTCGGTGACCGTCACCGCGAGGTCGCGGGGGAAAAGGACATGCGGTTCGGGACGGCGGAATTCGCCGACGCTGACGACACGGCGCAGGGCCTGCGGCGCGCGGGTGAGCAGATCGGCCGGCACACGACCGGCGTGGAAGGAGAGCTGCGCGAGTTCCGCCTCCGGATCGACGGTGGGCAGGTTCGTGTACGCCGCCTCGGCGCCGGGGAACAGGTGCCAGAACCGGCCGGTCATCGATCCGGCCGAGCGGGAGACGGTCAGAACGCGCAACCGGAAGTCGCCCCGGTCCAGAGCAGGGACGGAGGCGGCGTGGACCTGTGCGGCCAGTTCGAGATGGGGCGCCAGGTCGTGGGGCTTGTCGCCGGCCGCTGTTTCCAGTTCCTCGATCATCGCCCCGGTCACCGCGACGGTGCGGCTGCCTTCGGCGGCGGCGGTGCCGACCAGCTCCAGCAGTATGCGGTCGCGCCGGGACATTGGCCTAGGAGGTTCGTTCGCCGTGACGAATCCGGCCGGGAAGCCCACGCCCCGGTCAGGATCCGTGGCTACGTCGACCGGCACAGCGGTGTTCTCGCCGTAGCGCTCGGAGAACTGCTTGATCCACCGTCGCCAGGCCGGTGTCCCGGTCGGATGGGTGACCAGGCGGGCCAGGACGGTTGCGGCGGTCTCCACTTCGGTCAGCACCTGCTCGGGCAGCCGCACGTCGGCGTCCAGCCGCAGGTCGCACGCCGTTCGCAGGCCGGCTGCCTGAGCGCGCGCCTCCGGCGGTAAGACGTCGGCGGGGTCGGCGACGGTGGCAGGCGCGCGCAGCGAAGAGCGCAGTAGTCGAACCCGCAGCAGTTCACCCAACAGTCGGTCGCGCGCGGTGCCGCTCACGGCGGGGAATTCCGCGGCCAGCTTGTCGGACAACTGGCGGTACCCGATCGGCGATCGGGCCAGATCGAGTACAAGACGCAGCGCAGGGCTCAGAGCGAGGCGGAACTCGGCGTCGCCCTCTGACGGCACGTGGATGTGCTGGTCTCGCTGCCGGATCAGCGTGTTGACGCAGACCTCCGCGCCGGCCATGCGCGCAGCGTCGCTCTCCCAGGCACTGAGTATCTCGTCGAGCCCGACTGGCTCGGGGCGGGAGACGGCCTGGTGCTCCTCGCCGAAGCGGACGGATGATGCCTGGTCGAAGCCGAGCGGGGCGACACCAGCGAACAGGCCGTAAGGGGTGGAGCGGCGGGCGTAGCGGATCGCGTAGCGGGCCGTGGCGAGAGCTGCCCGGCGCATCCGGCGCACCTTCGGTGTGCGGCCGTCGATGATGGCCAGCACCTGTTCTGCCAGGTGAGGGCTTGCCTGCGACACGGTCCGTCGAAAGTCAGTGTCGGACCACACCGTGCTCAGCCACGCGCGCCACTCGTCCACGGGCGCCGTAGATGCCGGCCAGGGCGGCATGGCGGGCTCGGTCGTGTGCACCGCGGCGCGCAGCATGGTCTGTCCCGCGCCCTCGTACAGGCTGGGCCGTTGCCGTGTCATCAGCGCTCTCCTCATCTTCTGGCGTGACGGGCGGGGGCGGGGGGGGGCGGGGGGGTGGCCGGCCGCCCCCCCCCC
>NZ_JBFBBE010000201.1:0-10476 GCF_040682555.1 Streptomyces sp. NPDC051172 | reverse complement strand
GATCCGTATCCGCTCCGGGAAGCCATCCCCCACCACATGATCACGAGCCACAAGCCCCGGATCCTAAAGGATCACCCGGCAAGGAAGCGACGTTGAGCCGCCCCGTCAGTGCGGAGATTGCTCTGGCACTTTGATGGGGGTCGCCGTGACGGCGTTTCTGCCGTTCATCGCCCGGGTTCCACTGCTGGTGTGGGCCCTGCTCGCGGTCGTGCTGCTCTATCTGCTGCTGATCATCCTGCTGTCGCTTGCCGCGGTGTACGCGAAGAAGCCGGCACGGCGCCGCGCGGCGGCCGACATGGTTCGAACTCTCTGGTTCAGCAGTAGCCGGAACGACGACCAATCTCCAGGCTCAGAGCCGCGGACATGACGTACACGCGACCGAAGCCGGACACGCGATCCGGCTTCAACTACTTGGGCAGCCTCAGAACGGCGGTTCATCGGCGTAAGGGGCTCCGCCCCCCCAGCCAGCGGGTAGGCCAGGCGACGGCGGCGGGGCGTCCAGCGCCTCGTTCCACAGGTGCTTCAGGTCCTGCCGACGCGTGGACGTATCGTCCCCGTAACCGCCCGTGTGGTACTCCTCGTCTGGATCGATGAAGGCCCGCTCACACAGCACCGTGAGAACGGCATTGACCACGGCCCAGCTCAGCGGGACGGTCATGCCCCGCAGCATCTTGCGGATCGTCTCGCGGCTGACCGTGAAGGCGTCGAACTGCGACTTGCCGGCGATGTCGTCGGCGAGTCCGCAGCGTGGGGCGTCCGGCATTCCGGTAGTGCGAGAACAACTCCTCAACAAACCGGCGTCGCGGGCCGCCCGGCAGCTCCGCCTCGGTTGGCATGCGCAAGACCTGTGCCATCGACCAGGTAAGTCTACTGATGACAACCGATGGCATGCTAAAACCTTGCAAATGGCCAGCCTTGACAACCAAAGAGCCCGCGCTGACCAGCGCAAACCCTCGTGACCAACTGGTCGGAGCAGCCCCCAGACTGGATGTGAGAGCGCCGAACTCGCCCAGCAACTGGTGGAGTTCGGCTGCGGCAGCTGCTCGTCACCGGCACCCTCTGGTGGATCCAGCACCGGTGACGTGACGGCGTCCGGCCCCAGGGCGGGACGCCACAGTCGTTTCAACGCGCGAGGTGTACGCGGCACAGGATCAGCCAATCAGGGCGACGCGGGCAGGCTCATGCGAGCGTTTGGCGCGGGAGACACCCAGCAGCTTCGCGATGGACGTGATGGTGTTCTCCGGATCGATTGCTGAACACCACGCTTGTCCTGGCTGCCACCGTTCACCCCTTCGGGGTCCGGGGCCGTCATGCGGTCCTTCGCCCCGTGGTCCGACTGGGGGGCCGCTCGTGCCGCAGCCGGTACATGCGCTCACGGTGCCGGAGGAACTCCCGCATCACGTCACGCCGGTGCTCGGACTCCTGGGGCAGCACCGCGGGAACGCCGGCGATGGCCGTGCACAGCACGGAGCACAGGAACACCCACCAGGAGGCGCCGAGGTACGCCGCGCCGCCGACGGCAACCCCGCCGCCGAACATCCCGATCGCCCGGACGGGGACACGTGCAGCGCGCCGCCGGGTCCTCGGCTGCCGGGGTGCCGGGGTGCGGTGCGGTGGTTCGGGGTGGGTGACACAGGGGCTGCAACGCTGGTCGGGGGCCCGCCGGTTGGCGAGCTGCCGCGACCTTCGAGGAGCACGGGGTTAGCCCTGCAACCCCGCCCCGCCCAGTCCGGCGTGAACCCCGTCACGTCGCATCCGGCCCGACGAACGGGCGGCCCGCCCGGCGCACGGATCCAGCCTCCTGCGGCGCTTCCGGAGTCACGCTTACTCGCGGCTGACGATCAGGAAGATCTGAGGCTCGTCCAACTGGATCCAGACCCGCGTGGAAGGCGATCAAGCTGGTCTCGTTTCGCCGCCGTCTCATCCGGGGCACGGCGGGTGGTAAGGCAGTCCTGCAACGTACTGCTTCCATGCTGCCCTCGTCAGAACATGACCGGTTGCAGCACATATGCGACGGATTGCGCGAGTGGCGTCGAGAATCCACATGCGGACTGCGCCTTGTTCAGCTCCCGTGGCGAGGGTCTGGCTATCCGGGCTGAACAGGAGGCTGCCCAGGAAGGATGCCTGCCCGGTGAAGGAGTGCCCGCTGCCTGAGGGGCGGAGTGGATTGCTGGTGTCCCATAACTGGATCTCGCCCTCGGAGGTTCTGATGGCCAGGCTTCGGCTGTCAGGGCTGACAACTGCTTCATCGACGGCTCCGTCGGCCCGGAACGGCGTTCCCAGCGGCGTCGGTTGAGATGGGCGGGTGGTGTCCCACAGCCGGATGGTTCGCTCTTGCGAGCCCACTGCCAGATAGTGGCCGTTTGGCGCGAAAGCCACAGCACTCCCGTGAAGGGTGCCGCCACGCCTGACGGGGTGGGTGGGATTGCTCATGTCCCAGAGGTGGATGCCGTCTCCCCCGTCGCTCGTTGCGAGCATGCGTCCGTCAGCGCTGGGTGTCAGGGGTGCGACGTCAAGCTCATTTTCACGCAGAATGCCGGTTCCTGCGGGCCGTGGCCGGGACGGATCGGCGATGTCCCAGATCCGGGCCCGGATGCCGTCGTCTTGGACTGCCCCGGCGGATCCGTCCTTTCCTCCCGCTCGCTCCTCGTACGTGATCAGTGTGTTCCCTTTGGAGTCGAAGGCCATGGCGCCGACATCTTGGCCCTTCGCCACGGGTATTCGGCCAAGACACCGGGGGTGCGACGGGTCGGTGGTGTCATACAGCCGTAGTCCGCCGTCGGGGGTCTCGACCGCGAGGAGACGGCCCCGGGGTGCGAACACGGCGGCCGAGCCCGGCAGGCTCCCACCAACGGGCCTAGGTGCGTCTGGCGTGGCGGTGTCCCAGAGCTGCACCAGCCCGTCGCTGCAGACCGTCGCCATTGTCCGGCCATCGCTGCTGAATCCGGCCGGGGTCAAGGCGGGGCAACCGAGAAGAGCAAGCGGCGGCAGACGCCATACACGCAGAGTCTGGTTGTCGTCCGCGATCAGACTCCGGCCATCGGGTCCGAACGTCACGGCGATTGCTCCCTGTGAGCGACGACTCATCGGCTGGCCGAGGCGCTCAGGCGTGTCAGGAACGGTGATGTCCCACAGCTGGATTCCGGTGTCTGCGATGACGGCGAGGAGCCGGCTGTCCGGGCTGTAGGCCACGGCATCGGTGTCTCTCCCCCCGGGAACGCTCAGTTGACCGTTGAGGTGGGCAGCCTGGTTCTGGTTCAGCAAACGCGGATGCCGAGGCTTGCTGATGTCCGACAGCCATACTTGTCCGTAGTCGGATCCGCCGGTGGCCAGTGTCTGTCCGTCGGGGCTGAAGGCGAGTATGTCTCCATCGGTCATCCGGCCGCGGATCACTGAGAGCACGGTGGTGCGGCGGTGGTGAGAGGTGTCCCAGAGTCGCACTGTGCCGTCGTCAGGATCGCGCGTGGCGAGCAGCGGCCTGCGCGGGCTGAAAGCCGCGAGATCAGCGGGCAGAGACCGAATGAGCACCTCGGGGTGCTGGTGGTCGTGTACGTCCCACAGGGATGAGACGTGGTCGCCGCCTATGACGAGCAGGTTGCCGTCGTGGCTGAAGGCCATGAAGTTCCCAGGGGAATTTCCTGGTGGAGGGAGCGTGGCGAGCCTGCGAAGATGTGACAGGTCGGCGGTGTTCCACAGGCTGACCGTCAGGTCGTAGTTCGCCACGGCCAGGACCCGTCCGTCGGGGCTCATCGCCACCTGCCAGCCTGGCAGGGCACGGCCGACAGGCTTGGGGCGCGTGAAGTGGGTCGTGTCCCAAAGACGAATGGCATCGTTTCCGACCAGAGCCAGGATGCGGTGGGCCTTGTCGTATGCCGCTCTGCCGTTGTTCGGTAAGTAGTCGCGAGACGGCGTGTCCTTCTTCTGTTCCCGGATCTCCGTGAACAGGGGAGCGGTGGCGTCACCGACCAGGCTCGTGTACGTCTGTGGCGAGGGCCGCATGCGGTAGGCGGCGATGTCGAGCTGCGCCGCCAGCGCTTCGTCCTGATGGGACGAGGGAACGTCAGCGGCGCGCAGCCGGTCCGCCTCGGCGGCGACCTGCCGGGAGATCGCGGTCGTTCGCTCGCTGCGGGCCGTCGCGCGTTCCTGGAGAGAGATGGCCACGGCGGCGCAGGCCACCAGGAGCAGAGCGGTCAGCGCTGCCACCAGGGAGCGCAGACGACGGGTGGTGCGCACGGCAGCCATGCGTTCACGCTCGCGCGTATCGAGGCTGGCCGTGAGGAACTCCTTCTCCACGGCGGTCAGTTCGCGTTGCTGTCCAGGCGTGGCGAATGCCTCCTCCGCGATGCCCAGCCGGGCTCCGCGGTACAGCGCTCCCGGGTCGCGGTCCAGCATCGTCCAGGCTTCTGTTGCTTCGGTGAGCCGGCGGTGGGTGCGCAGCCGGTCGCGGTCGGTATTGATCCAGGCACCCAGTTGGGGCCAGCCGATGATCAATGCTTCGTGGGCGAGGTCGACGGTGTCGTGGTCCAGGGTGAGCAGACGAGCGCCCGCGAGGCGGTCAAGGACCATGGCCGTATCGGTCGGGTCGGCGAAGTCGAGCTCCGCGCGAGGGGCAGGCCGTCGGGTATCGGGGGTTCCCTCACCCGGGGTGATCAGGCGCAGGAGAATCCGACGGGCGAGATCGGCCTGGTCCGGGGTGAAGCGGGAATAGACGTCCTCAGCTGTGCGAGCAATCGCTCCGTGCAGTGCGCCTGCCGCTTCATAGGCTTCGAGCACGAGAGCGCGGCCTTTGCGCCGCCGCCACGTCTCCAGCAGGGCGTGGGACATCAGCGGCAGGGCGCCGGGTTCGCCCCCGACCTCGTCCAGGATCCGCTCCGTCAGAGAGCGCTCCACGATCAGCCCGGCGGCCTGGGCGGGTTTGACGATGGCCTGGCGTAATTCGTCCCGGCTCATCGGCCCGGCAAGCACGGTGCCGTCCTGCAGAGCGGCGGTCAGGGCAGGGTGCTCGGCGCAGTGGCCGAGGAAGTCGGCGCGCACGGAGATGACCACGCGCAGTCGGCTCGCGGGGTGCGTGGCGGTCAGGAGGCAGTCGATGAAGTGGTCACGTTCGGCCGGGTCGTGGCACAGGGTGTAGAGCTCTTCGAACTGGTCCACGAGCAGCCACGTGTCTCCGTCGCCGTCCTTCGGGGTCAGCCGCTGTTCGTGGGTGCGCAGGGGGTGCTCGCCGGGGGTGAGGACGCGCAGCGCGGCCGGCTGTGGGCCGGCCGGGTCCGGGGTGCGGAGGCGGGGGATGAGGCCGGCACGCAGGAGAGAGGACTTGCCGCTGCCCGACGGGCCGAACACCGCGGTGAACCGGCGGGAACGGGTCAGCTCCACCAAGCGGTCGGTGAGCTCGGCGCGGCCGAAAAACAGATTGGCGTCGCCCGGCTCGAAACGGGCCAGACCCCGGTACGGAGGCTCGACGTCCCCATCCTCGGCCCGGGGTTGCGCCGCTGCTTCAGCGGCCGCCTGCCGCCAACGCTCCTCCCACTCCTCCTGATTACCACCGCACGCCCTCACGTAGGCCAGCACGACGGGCAGGGTCGGCAGCCGCTCACCACCAGCAGCCTGCGACAGGGTGCTCGTCCCCTGACCCGCGCGCTGCGCCATCACCCGGTAGGTCGGACTCCCGGCCTCCGCCCGGAGTTTGCGCAACTCGGCCGCGAACCGCGCCACCGGCCCGGTGCTGGGATCGAGTGGGCTCTCCGGACGTCCCGCCATCGACAACTCACCCCTCCAGCCGCCCGCTTCCCCCGTGGACGCGGCGCAAGGCCGGACAAGGTACGCAACCTCGTGGCAGGAGCGCAATCCGAAGGCGTCTGCTTTGGCCACTGCCGCAGCGCCTGGCCGTGACCTGCAGCGAGTCCATTGTTCAGGGCGGCAGAACCGGCTGCCCATTCAATTCCCGACCCGCTGAACTCGGTGGTGCACCGGCAGTGCTCGTCAGGACATGAACGCAGCACAGCCACAACAACGGAAGGAACACCCTTCATGCGCAAGACAACCGCAGCCGTCGCGACGGCCCTCATCCTCGGTAGCGGCCTGACGCTCTCCCAGGGAGCCTCCGCTCAGCCCTCCCACCCCACCCGCGCCGTCGTTACGGCGGTCGCCGCCACGCCGTCTCGCGCCAGCGTTTCCCCGCAAAACGACGCCGGCAAGATCTTCACGCTCAAGGACGGCCAGTGCAAGAGCGAGGGCTCCTTCTACGCCATCACTGCGTCTTACATGTTCTCCTACTCGCAGCAGACGAAGGGCCACTGCTGGCACTGGACGCGGCTGTGGTTCCACAACTACGAGAAGCACCAGAACTACGTGCTCAAGGCCGAGGGCACAAAGGCCTACCTGCACACCCCGTACGCCGCCACCGGAAACTACATGATGAAGAAGGGCAACATGCCCTACGCAGCCGAATTCGGCCTCTGCGGCGGAAGCGGGCACTGCGTGGTCAAGAAGGCCACCGGAGTCAAGCCGAACTGGTAGGCCGTCGGCCGCCGCAGATCCGCGGCCTCCGTAGTTGCGTCGTCACCGGACCCGACGGCCGGCACCACTTCACTCGTCAGGACAACTTTGGCGATCACGGTGGCTGGCGGCATGGGCAGTTGTTCCTCCGCGTGGGTTGTTGGCGGACGATCGGCACGGCTACTGGCCAGGAACCGAGCCGACGGCGGGAACGACTGTGTCAGCCGCTGATCCGTTGGAGGCGGGCGGCCGACCGGAGTCACAGCAGGCTGTCGGCCTGACCTCTGCCGCTCCCCGGACGGAATCTCACCTGACGGCGAAGCCCTGCGAGCCCTGCCAGAGCCGGGGCTTCGCCGTCGATCCGAGAGCAGTGTCGACAGAGCCGCACCCGGCGGCGGCAGCCGCCAGTACGCGGCCAGCCCCCCACCCAGTCGCAGGAGCTGCACCAACTACGCCGCCCATCGCAGCTGCCTCTGGCACCCACCGCCACAGAGGGCCGACCACCGTCATCCACCCATGAAAGGAATCCCGCCGTGAGTGGACACACACGCCGTCGGGAAATTCAGGACTTCGAAGAGTACGTTCGCACACGGCACACCGCGCTGCTGCGCAGCGCACGCCGCCTCGTTGCCGACCCGCTCGACGCTCAGGACCTGTTACAGACCGCGCTCGCACGAACGTACCTCCACTGGGAACGCATAGCGGACAAGCGACTCGCAGACGCCTACCTGCGCCGCGTCATGATCAACACCCGGACGGAGTGGTGGCGGGCCAGGAAGCTGGAAGAGCTCCCTGTCGGGCAGTTGCCGGACTCGTCCGTCAAGGACTCCACCGAGCAGCACGCCGACCGCGCGCTGCTGATGGACACCATGCGCGTGCTGACGCCGCAGCAGCGCAGTGTCGTGGTGCTGCGGTACTGGGAGCGGATGTCCACCGAGGAGACGGCCTCCGCCCTCGGCATGGCGCCCGGAACGGTCAAGAGCACTCTGTACCGTTCCCTCGCCCGGCTCCGCGAGG
This sequence comes from Streptomyces sp. NPDC051172, assembly GCF_040682555.1. Lineage (NCBI taxonomy): Bacteria > Bacillati > Actinomycetota > Actinomycetes > Kitasatosporales > Streptomycetaceae > Streptomyces > Streptomyces sp. NPDC051172. The sequence continues at coordinate 2,964 of NZ_JBFBBE010000201.1, read as the reverse complement.
AGTTGCAGCACCGCGACCCCGCTTCGGCGGTAGCCGCCGGTCGCGATGATCCGCGGGACGGACCGCGTCCCCGCCGCCAACGGATGTGAAACGTCTGGGGTGTTGGGCCGCTGTTGTTGGCACGATGGCCTCATGGAGAAATGCGAGGACAGCCAAACGCCGTCTGCAGGCTGCACGTTGAGGGTGCAGGTATCGGCCGAGCCGGGTGTGGAAGCAGAAACGCATCTGGTGTCGCTGCGGGATTGGCTGGCTGCGGAGGAGGCGCTGCGCGGCCGGGTTGAGCTGCTGGCCCGGTCGCCGCAGCCGGGGCAGATGGAGGCCGCGCTCGACGTGCTGGCGGTCGCGCTGGGCTCCGGCGGAGCGGGAGCCGTGCTGGCTCGGTCCCTGTCGACCTGGCTGGTGCAACGTCGTGCGGACGTCACCGTGCACGTGAGCCGCGGTGATGGGCGAGAGGTCACCGTGGAGGTCCGCCGCACAAGCGATCCGCAAGCGGTGATCGGGGCGGTCGGGCAGCTGCTGGAGGGCGGGGAGGAGTGACGCAGAGCGCGCCGCGCTTCCCCGACGGTGCCGCTTCCCGAGCGGTCCTCATCGGGTGCAGCGACTTCGCCGACATCGATCTGCCCGCGATTCCCGGCGTGAAGTCCAACCTCACGGACCTCCGTTCCGCGCTCACAGATCAGACGCACGGCATTCTGCGGCCGGAACACTGCCGGGTGCTCGCCGATCCGGCCGATCACCGCAGCGTCGGCATGGCACTTGCCCAAGCCGCACGCGAGGCCGAGGACCTGCTGCTCGTCTACTACACGGGCCACGGACTGCTGGACGAGGACGGGCTGCTCCACCTCGCCCTGTCCTCCACGGACCCCGGTCACGTCGGCTTCACCGGCGTCCCGGCCGACCTGGTCAAGCGTTACCTCGGCCGGGCCCGGGCACGACTACGGGTCCTGGTGCTGGACTGCTGCTTCTCGGGCCGCGCGGTGGCCGTCATGACCGAATCGGGCAGCCTGCTGTCGGCCCAACTCGACGTGAGCGGCACCTACACCCTCACCTCCACCACGGCCACCGCCCCCTCCCACGCACCGCCCGGGCAGCGTCACACCGCCTTCACCGCTGCCCTGCTGGACTCCCTCAGTCAGCCGGAACCGCTGACTTTGGACGGCATCCACCAGCACATCGACACCGTGCTGAAGGCGGCGGGACTGCCGCGGCCGCAAAAGCGCTCCGTCAACACTGCCGGGGACATCGCCCTGGTTCGCGGCCCTGTCCAGCCATCCGGAACGAGTGCAAAGGCGGCAGGCGACGGCGCAGACGAAGTTCGTTTTCGTCGGAAGCCATCTACCGCCACGCCCGCGGACAACCACCGCGATGTCATTGCAGCCGTCGTCTTCTTCGTCGGCACAGTGACTCTGACACTGGTTTTCGGCGGCTGGCGCGTCCTGCTGATCATGACCGCCGTCGTACTGGGGATTCTCGGTCTCATCGTCCCGCTGGCCGTCGTTGCAGAGAGAGTCCGCTATGAATTGACCATTAACGCGCAGGGGTTGAGTGAGAGTCCACCACGGAAAGCGTTCGGCCCGCGTGGCCTGGGCCGATGTCGAGTGCGTCGGCGTACTGCGGACAATCGCCAACCACTCCAACGTGCTCGTCGTACGGTTGCGTCCCGACACACCCCGTCCGCCAGGATTCGGCCAGGGAGCCAATCGCCACGTTCCGGACCAGCGTTATGTCGTCGTGGGGACACTGGGCACCTATGGAGTCGACCCCGTGCGCCTGCGCTCGGCCATCGAGCACTTCGTCGGCGGCATCTACCGCACCGACCAACAACTACTGGAGATGGACCCCCGGCTGCGCTGAAGGAGCCAACTGGAAACGGGGCCCGGACGGCAGTCCGTCACGGGACGACGTCGCCGCGCTGCTCGCCGGCAACCCGGTCGCGTCCCGCTTCACGGACGGCATCCAGCCGCTGAGCGCGCAGGGCAAGGCGATCCACTTGGCGCGGCGGATACTGCAGCCGGGCGTGGCGGTTGTGCTGGACACCGAGACGCACGCCCTGTGGGGCCGGGTCATGGAGGTCGCTGTGGTCGACGCGGCCACCGGCGAGGTGCTGCTGGACAGCCTGGTCAACCCGCAGATCCCGGTGACCGCGGATGTTTTCGACGTTCACCGGATCAGTGACGCGATGGTCGCGGACGCGCCGACCTGGGATGAGGTGCTGCCGGAGCTGCTGCGGGTCACCGACGGGCGGAAGATCCTTGCCTGCAACGCGGAGTACGACCAGACGGTCATCGTGGGCGACTGCTGGGGGGTGGAGACGGATCCGCAGCACTTGCGGGCGAAGGATCAGTGGGGGTGCATCATGCGCCGACGCTCCGACTGGGAGGGCGTACGCGACTTCCTGCCCCTGGGTGGCGGGCACCGTGTCCTTGTCGATACCCGCGCTGCGCTGGAGATGCTCACGTCCCTGGCGTCGGCCCCGGAGTGGGTGCTGGAACGTCTGGAGGAGAAGGTCGGTGCCTGACCGACTCGCTCTGCCGGGTCCAGTGCATGGGCCCGTCAGAGCAGTTCGCGGTGTGTCGCCGTGTGCCCTTCCGTGCTGGCTACGAAGGCAGGTATCCGCAGCTCACGTGAGGAGATGTTCGTCGGCCTCGACATAGCCGAAGCGCTGGAGCATGCGCACGAGAGCCCGCCGTAGCACCTGTCGGCGCTCGGTGTCTGCCAGCAGCGGAGACACGGTGATGGTCACGGCCATCTCGGTCAGCGAGCTGCGGTCGGTCGGTCCAGCCTCGCTGAGGTCGATCAAGGCGTCGAGGTGGGGCCGGGGCTCATTGTGTGGTCCCTCGGCACTCACGCGCAGCTCCACGGTGGGTGGCCTAGTGAGCCGGTCTTGAGGTCTCGCTTCGCCACGTGAGCTGTGTTCTGTTTCGGATCATGGCTGTGCTGGTGACAGCGGTGCTGTTCTTCGGT
>NZ_JBFBBE010000200.1:0-10695 GCF_040682555.1 Streptomyces sp. NPDC051172 | reverse complement strand
CGGCCGGTGTCGGCCGCCCGCGCTCATGGCTGCTTGCCGAGAAAGGTCACGCAGCGCCCGCTCCTCCTGTGGGGGTCAGGCCTGCTGACGAACTCCCGGAGCGGGCTGGTTCCTCCTGAGCTGGGGCAGACGCGGCGGGGTGAGGAAGCCCTCCGCTGCGGCGCTGGCGATGCCGATGCGCGGCAGGTCTGCCGTCTTCTCGAACAGCAGGAAGCGGGGCTCCCAGACCGGTCGGTACTTGGCGTTGGCGCGGTAGAGGGACTCGATCTGCCACCAGCGGGAGAAGAAGGTGAGGATGGAGCGCCACAGCCGGAGCACCGGTCCGGCGCCGAGGCGTGCGCCGCGTTCGAAGACGGCGCGGAACATGGCGAAGTTCAGCGACACCCGCCGTACACCCAACTCCTCGGCGCGCAGCAGCAGTTCGACGACCATGAACTCCATCAGGCCGTTCTCGCCGTCCCGGTCGCGGCGCATGAGGTCAAGGGACAGCCCGTGCTCGCCCCAGGGAACGAAGCTCAGCAGCGCCCGCAACTCGCCTTCGGCGTCGTGGCACTCCAGCATCACGCAGCTTCCGTCGCCGGGGTCGCCGAGCCGGCCGAGCGCCATGGAGAAGCCGCGCTCGGTGGCACCGTCGCGCCACTGGTCGGCGCGTTCGACCAGCGTGGCCATCTCGGCGTCGGGGATGTCGGCGTGGCGGCGCATACGCACGGTGTACCCGGCCCGCCGCACCCGGTTGTGCGCCTGGCGTACGACGCGCATGGCGCGGCCCTCGAGGGTGAACTCGGTGACGTCCACGATGGCCTCGTCGCCGAGCTCGAGGGCGTCCAGGCCGTGTCGGGCGTAGATCGTGCCGGCCTCCTCGCTCGCGCCCATCACGGCGGGCGTCCAGGCGTGGCGGCGGGCCTCGGCGAGCCAGGCGTCGATGGCGCCGGGCCACGCCTCCGGGTCGCCGATCGGGTCGCCGGAGGCGAGGGTGACGCCGCCGATCACGCGGTAGGCGACGGCGGCCTTGCCGGTCGGCGACCAGATGACCGCCTTGTCGCGGCGGAGCACGAAGTAGCCGAGGGAGTCGCGCTCGCCGTGCCGGTCGAGCAGCGCGCGCAGCCGCTCCTCGTCCTCCGCGCCGAGCAGGTCCCGGCCACGGGGCGAGCGGAAGCAGACGTACAGGACGAGGCAGAAGGTCGCCGCGACCATGAGGTTGACGATGACGTCCACCCAGCGGGGCGCCTGTACGGCATGCACGCGATCGGCGAGCGGGCCGACGCTGATGCCCCGCAGCAGCGTGTACGCGACCTTGTCGAACAGCGTGGCACCGTGGAGTTTGTTGGTCGCGCCGACCAGCAGCGTGCCGATGGTGCCGCTGACCAGGATGCCGCCCGCTCCGAAGGCGAGCGCCAGCTTCGGGTTGGACCGGTCCCCGACCGCCTCGAACTCCCGGCGCCCGATCAGCAGCGCGGCCACGAACAGGCCGGTGATCAGGGCCGACCCCCAGTTGAAGACGTGCGCCCGGAACGGGTTCTGGGTGAGTGCGACGAGGTACAGCGCGAAGAGCGGCCCGGCAAGGGCCATGTTGACCGTCCAGGCGGCCCGCTTCCTGCGCCGCATCACCAGCGACAGGAAGATCGCGAGCGCGGCCGAGACCAGGCCGGCGGTGGCCAGGTACGGAGTGAAGTACTCCCCCGCGTGGTGTGCATGGAACCGGTGAGCCGTGTGGGAGGCGTAGATCCTGCCGGTGTTGTGCTCGTCGACCTCGCGCCGGAACGGCACGGACACGACCGCCGCGATGTTGAGCAGGGCGATCAGCCGCAGATACCAGACGGTGAATGCGGCTGCCCGCGCCCGCAGCCGGGAGGGGGCGGGCGGTTGTTCGGTGGTGGAGCGCCGGCGGGGGATCAGGGCCGACTGCTGCTGGGCGGTCATGACTGGGGTCACCTTGGGGAGTGGGCGGTGGGATCGGTACGGGTGGGGACGGGGCGCGGCAGAGGGCCGTCGCGTGCCCGACCCCTTCTACCGCGTAGTCCGAACGAATGCCAGCCGGAGGCCTGCGGCGCCCGGGGCGGAGATGGTTGCCCGAAGCTGGTGCATCGGCCGGGGGGCTGGTGGTCGAGGGCCTGCCGCATGAGCCGTGAGGTCGCCTCGGTGAGGTCCCTCACCGGCGTATGGGCGTCGGCGGCTCCGGAACCGGACCGGACGAGCCCCTGCGCCTGGATACGGTCGAGCGCGCCGTGTACGGTTTCGCCGGACGGAGAGCCGATCTCGGCCCGGATCTCGACCGCGGTCAGCTCCCTGGCCGAGGCCGACAGGGTGGCAAACACCTTGCTCTCCGCCTCGCGCTCGGAGCGCCGCTCCTGAGGGTGCCCTGCGGATCCCCCCGGCCGGCAGCCATGATCGGTGCGCGGTACTTCGTTCATCTCTCTTCCCGCGTGCTTGCCGTCCACCCCACCCTACGCCTTGTAGGGCGAGAGCACCCTACATCTTGTAGGACTGATGAGGTGCGGCCGGGACGGCGAAAGATGGCCGGCCCCGGTGGCCGGCCTGTTCACCTTCGCGCAGTTGAGGACGACAGGCTGCCGGTGGGGGTTGTCTGTGCGGGTGGATCTGGCGGTCACCTTGACCGTCCCTTGGTGCTCCTTTGGCCAACCCGCTGTCACGAGGGGAGGCGAGGAGACACGTCTCGATCTCCTCGACGGCAGAGGGGCGACGGTGAGGGTGCGGCGGTCTGCCGCCCGCACGGGGTGTTCGACGGGGGACGACAGCCCCGGGCCGGCCCCGCGTTCGCTGCCCCGCGGAGCCGGTCGGCGGCGCCGCCGGGCAGCCGGACCGGACGACGTACCACCGCGACGGGCTGCGCAGCGGATTCGCCCCGGGCACACCGGCGCCCGGTACGCTCCGGCCGGCCTGGACGGCCCGGCTCGGAGCTGTCGTACGTCCCGTCGTGGGCGTGGTCGTCGCGGTCCTCGTGACGAGTGCCCGCGGTCGCGGCACCGGCGCCACCGATCAGCACGGTGGCCGCGAGCACAGCGGTGACGGTGTGGCGACGACCGGTCAGGGGGCGCTTGCGGGCCTTCAGCCGAAACATTGGCGGTTTCCCGGTCTCCCGCTCTCCACTTGCTGGGAACTTCGAGCCCTACCTGGACCGCCGCACCCACGCCGGCCTCGAGGAGGCCGTCGGCGAGGTCGAGCGCCTCGGCCGCATGGTCCACGGCCTGCTGGCACTGGCCCGGCTGGAGAACACCGCGACCACCCCTGAACCGGTCGACCTGGACGGCGTACTGGCCGAGCGGGCCGCGATGTGGGAGCCGCTCGCCGCCGAACAATACGTCGCCGTCGACGTGACCGGCCTGCCGCTGGGCCAAGTGTGGGCGATACCAGGCGCGTTGGAGCAGATCATCGACGACCTGGTCGCCAACGCCCTGCGCCTGTCGCCGTCCGGCACCACCATCACTCTCGCCCGCACCCCCGGCACCGAATTCCATGTCGTCGACCAGGGGCCCGGGATGAGCGAGGCCGACCGCGCACGTGCCTTCGACCGCTTCTGGCGCTCCTCCGACTCCCACCACGGCGGCACCGGCCTCGGTCTGCCCGTCGTCCGCCACCTCGTCCACGCCTCCGGCGGTGAGGTCACCCTCGACGCCGCGTCCGGCGGTGGCCTGGACGCCCGCGTCCGGCTGCGGCCCGTGACCGGCGGACGGTCACGGCCGGGGAACGGCCCGAAGCGCGCGATGCGGGCAACAGCGAGGGCCCGCTGACCGGTGGAGGTCCACTCCAGGGAGCGACGCCACCGCCGCGCCAATCGCGCCGCCCGGCCGGGCCCCGGCATGGGTCACCCCTGCTGGTCAGCGCTCCCGGCTTGGGGTGGGCCCGCCGCGTCCAGGCGGGCGAGCAGGAAGGGAAGCAGCCCCCGCTCCAGCAGGGCCAGCCGCCAGGCTTCCTGCGCCTGACTCACCGTGGTGTTCCCATCGGGTGGCTCCGAGTGGTCGGCGGGTGCGCGGTTGCGGGCCGCCGTCGTCAGCAGCCACGCCAGATCACCCAGGGTCGCCCCTGCCGCCACGGCGGCGGCGACCACGCCCACCGCGATGAGCCCGTCGCCCAAGTGCGGGCGGGCGTCCAGGGCATGCAGGCTGAACCCGGTCAGCAGGAACACGCCCGCGGCAACGGCTCCGAGGCTCGGCACCAGCACCGCCAGCGTCGCCAGCAGCCCGCCACCGTCCTCGCGTGCAGCAGCAGTCGAGTCGTCGTCGCGCCGTCGCCCGTGCTCGGCCTCGACGGCAGAGGCCCACAACCGCAGATAGCGGTCGTACTCGACGGCGGCGGCACCGGCTATGAGGCCCCGCGCCTTCAGGGCTTCGGCCCGAAGTCGCCCGCGGGTCGGTCCTGTGACGGCGCAGCCGATCGCGTCCGAGAGCTCGGCCGAGTCCAGGGCCTGGTCCAGGATCTCCTCGAAGGCAGCCACACCCACCGGTGACAGAGTGTCAGGCTCTTTCACGGGTCCCCCGTCCTCGACTCACCGCCGCCGGGCCGAATCGACGGGCAGCCTGCACCCTACAGTGTGTAGGGTTTTGCGGGGAGACGGGGTGACATGCGTAGCCCGACGGTATCCGAGCGCTGTGGAGGAGACCCGGCTGGGACTTCGAGGCGCCGCTCGTCGCGCTCGATCTGGTTGCGTAGGTCACAGGCATGGTCAAGGGCCGGTCATGGGCGGGAAAGTCGTGTCGCGGCAGGCGTATTCTGTGAGCGGTTTGACCAGACACCTCGTTCGGTGAGGCGTCTTCACGGACACAGGCCACTGATCCCACCCGTCGAGAGACGCTCCGGATCAGGACAGGTCTCCCCGGCCCAAGGGGTGACCCCAAGTGGCTTCCACCGCCCGTTCGCGGGGGATCACGCCGTGGAGTGCCAAAGCTCTGACGAGTTGGGGTGCGGCGGAGCCGAGTGCTCCCGGTTGCCCCTTGCCGTATGGCTGCGCCCGTTGCGCGGCCGGGACCGGGAGGAGGCGAGATGGACAGTAGTCCGGGCCATAGTCGGCCCTCCTCCGTGTTGTCCGCGCTGTCCTTCCGTGGCCTCGGACAGCCCGTCCTTCCCTGACTGCTGCCGCACATCGGCTCTGCCGGGCCGAGCGTCGGCGTGCCGTCGTCGTGCCGTGTGCCGACGGATCGGGGGGAGGCGCGCTGCCCAGGGCCGCCCGGTGCCCCGCCATGGTGGGGCAAGGGGGTGTTCGTCTTGGCTGCCCACACTCTGCTCATGTCCACCTCGGCCCGCCTGCGCGACCGGCGGGTCACTCTGGAACGCCGTGCCACCGCGTCCAAGGCGGTGCGTACGTCACTGGTGTCGCTCGCCGGACTCGTCGGAGGTCCGGTCACCAACCAGTCCGGCGACGAGGTCGGGCGCGTCGTCGACGTCGTCGCCCGGCTGTACGGGCCGGAGCCCTACCCGCCCGTCACGGGGCTGATCCTGCGCATCGGCCGACGGCGGACCTTCCTGCCTGCCGACGCCGTCGGCAAGTTCCAGGCGGGGCACGTACGGCTGCGCACCGCGCGGGTCGATCTGCGTGACTTCGCCCGCCGCCCGGGCGAGGCGCTGCTGGCCAAGGACGTCCTCGACCACCAGCTGGTCGACGTGGACGGGGTCCAGGTCACCCGCGCCGCCGACCTGTATCTGGCGCCCCTGGTCGACCAGGTCGTGCTCGTCGGGGTGGACGTCTCGCTGCCCACCCTGCTGCGCCGCCTCGGCCCACGCCGCTGGCAGGCGAGGCCGACTCCGGAGCGGGTGCTGGACTGGCAGTCGGTGGCCCCCTTCGCCGAACAGGCCACCGAAGGGCCGCCCGAGGTGCGGCTGCGCGCCTCCAGGACCGCACTGCACCGGCTGCGCCCGGCCGATCTGGCCGACATCCTCGAAGACCTGGGCCGTGCAGAGCGCCAGCAGCTGCTGGGCTGGCTGGATCCGGAGCAGGCCGCCGACGCACTGGAGGAGATGGAACCGGCCGAACTGGAGAACCTGCTGCGCGAGGCCAAGCCGGAACACGCCGCCCGGCTGGTGGACGAGATGGAGCCGGACGAGGCCACCGACGCCCTGCGCGACCTCACCGGCGAGGAGCGCGAGGCGCTGCTGACCCGTATGCCGAAGGGGGAGGCGGCCGAGCTGCGGCGGCTGCTGACCCACCGCGAGGGCACGGCGGGCGGCGCCATGACCACCCTGCTGGTCACCGCCCGCCGCGACGCGACCGTCGCCGACATGCGGGCACTGCTGGCCGAACAGGTCGAGCACCGCACCGAGGTCGACGCCGTCGCCGTCGTCGACGACGAGGGCCGGGTCCTGTGCGACATCCCCCTCTTCGACCTGGCGGTGGCCGAGGACACGGCCCCGGTCGCCGACCTGGTGACCTGGCGGGCCCAGTTCGGCCCGCCCGTCACCGTGCACGCGGACACCCCGCTGTCCGACGCCGCCGACCAGTTGGTCGCGGCCCGCGCGTCCTCCCTCCTGGTGGTCGACGACGGTGACCGCCCGCTCGGCCGGATCCTGGCCGACGACCTGCTCGACGCCCTGCTGCCCGAACGCGGGCGCCTGCACTTCCGGAGGTTCCTGCAGTGACCCGCGACCTCGACACCACCCTCGCCACCCCGGAAGCCCCCGCGCGCCGCACCGGCTGGCGCCGCATCACCCTGGTCGCGGCGATCGCCGGCCCCGGCCTGGTCGCCGCGAACGCCGGCAACGACGCCGCCGGCATCGCCACCTACGCCTCGGCGGGCGCCCAATTCACCTACGGCACCCTGTTCTTCATGGTGCTGGTCACCATCGCCCTGGTCATGGTGCAGGAGATGGCCGTACGCCTCGGCGCCCACACCGGCAAGGGCCTCGGCGCCCTGATCCGCGAGCAGTTCAGCCTCCGCCTGAGCGCACTGGCCGTGTTCTGCCTGCTGCTGGCCAACACCGGCCTGGTGGTCAGTGAGTTCGCGGGCATCGGCGCCGCTTTCGAACTCCTCGGCGTCCCCAAATGGGCGGTCATCCCACCCGCCGCGATCCTCCTGTGGGCCCTCGTGCTGTTCGGCTCCTACCACTGGGCCGAACGCATGTTCCTGATCATGTCGCTGGCCTTCTTCGCCTACCCGATCGCGATGATCCTCGGCCACCCCGACTGGGGCGCCGTAGGCCACCACCTGGTGGTCCCGCACGTCGAGCCGAGCAAGGACTTCATCCTCCTGGCGGTCGCCTTGATCGGTACGACCGTCAGCCCGTACATGCAGTTCTACGCCGCCGCAGGCGTCGTCGACCGGGGCGCCAAGCCCGCCGACTACCCCCTCATCCGCGCCGACGCGATCCTCGGCGCCGTCTTCGCCTGCATCATCAGCCTGACCATCATCATCGCCACCGCCTCCGCCATCGGCGGAACCGGTCCGCTGAACTCCGCCGCCCAGGCCGCCGAGGCACTCAAACCGGTCGCCGGCCAGAACGCGGAACTCCTCTTCGCCCTCGGCCTGATCGGCGCCTCCGCCCTGGCCGGAGCCGTGGTTCCCCTCTCCGCCAGCTACGCCATCGGCGAGGCCGCCGGTGTGGAACGCTCCGTCTCCCGCAGCTTCCGCGACGCCCCGCTGTTCCTGGGCCTGTTCACCGCCCAGATCGTGCTCGGCGCCACGGTCGCCATGACACCCGTCGACGTCATCCAACTCCTCATCGGCACCCAGGTCCTCCAGGGCCTGATCAGCCCCATCGTCCTGGTGTACCTCCTGGTGCTGACCAACCGCCGCTCCGTCCTCGGACCTGCCGCCAACGGTCCCCGCTACCGCATCGCGGCCACCGCCGTGGTCGTCGGAGTCGGCGCCATGTCCACCATCCTTCTGCTCCAGACAGTGCTCGGCTGGTTCGGCCTCGCCTGACGCCCACCGGGGACGTCAGGCGTCGCGCACCAGGACTACGAGCTTTCGGACTGCTCCGGTGCCTGGAAGCCGCCGAGCTTCGGCTCGAGCAGTTCGGCCAGTCGCAGCGGGGTGCGGTCCTCGAACATCGGACCGACGAGCTGCACGCCCACCGGCAGACCCCCGGGGGACCGGCCCGCGGGTACGGCGGTGGCGGGCAGGCCGGGCATGGTGGCCAGACCGGCCCAGACGAGCTGGTCCAAGTACGGGTACTCGACGCCGTCGATGTCGAGTCGGCGACCCATCAGATCGGGATTCTGATCGTGCGGGAATGCCGGAGTGGGCGTGACGGGACACACCACGGCGTCGAACTCGGCGAAGACCTGCCGCCAGCCGTGGCGGTGCAATTCACGGCGGTGGCTCGCCTCCATCCAGTCGCGGTGGCTGAACGCCATGCCGCGCAGCCGCGCCGCATCGAGACTCCGGTCGTCCGCGCTCAGTCCGGCAACATGGGTTCGCAGCTCCTCGTACGTTTCGACGGGCAAACGCGCGGCGGAGTTCGAGAACAGCAAGTGCATGTAGATCTCGGCGGCTTCGGTGAGACTCGGCAGCAGCGGACTGTGCCGTTCGACGCGGGCGCCGGCCTCGGCAAGCGCGTCGGCCACCCGGTTCACGCCCGCACGCACAGCGGACCCGGTCGCAATGAGCGGATGCTCGTCGAGCACCAGGACCCGGAAGTCGCTGAGCCGCTCGTGGCGCGCGGGCGGCAGCCGCAAGTCGTGCGCCACACCGAGCGTCAGCGGGTCAGGACCGGCCATGACGTCGAGCAGAAGCGTGAGGTCGCGGGCGCTGCGCGCCATCGGACCGACGACAGCGAGGTCGGGCTCGGCCGGCAATGCCGGCGTGGGCGGCGGGACCATGCCGCGGGTCGCCGCCAGCCCGACGGTCGGCTTGTGGGCGTAGACACCGCAGAAATGCGCGGGGGTGCGCAGTGAACCACCGATGTCGGAGCCGATGGACAGCGCGCCGAATCCGCACGCCAGGGCGGCCGCTGATCCGCCGGAGGATCCACCCGGCGTACGGCCGTGATCCCACGGGTTGTTGGTGGTGCCGTAGATCTCGTTGAAGCTCTGCACATCCTGCAGTCGCAGGGGCACATTGGTCTTGCCGAGCACCACCGCGCCTGCGGCCTTGAGCCGCGACACCTGCACCGCGTCCTCCGTCGGCGTGTAGTCCCGGTGCGGCGGTATGCCCCAGGTCGTGGGCAGCCCGGCGATGTTGTAGGACTCCTTGACCGTCACCGGAACGCCGAGCAGCGGCCGGTCCTCCCCGCGGGCGCGGGCCTGGTCCGCGTCGCGCGCGGCGGCCCGCGCACGGTCGAAGTCCGGCACACAGATCGCGTTGACCGCCTTGTCGTCCCGCTCAATACGGGCGATCGCCTCGTCGGTCAGTTCCACCGAGGTCACTTCACCGGCACGCAGGGCAGCCATGAGCTTTTCGGCCGTCAGAAAATTCCACTCCATGAATCGGACCGTATCGGTGTCCGAGTGAGGCCATGAAATGCCGCTCCCCGCAAGGCGGTCAGCGGAAATCCCTTGGCGAATGGCCTGCTGGTCGTGCCAAGCTGTCCTCCACAAAGGGGTGTAGCTCAGCTGGCCAGAGCGCCGGTCTCCAAAACCGGATGCCGCAGGTTCGAATCCTGTCTCCCCTGCCACTGATCATGCCGTCGCGGCCCGCGCCCACTGCACCGTCTCGCCATGCTGCGGGCCCGCTCGTAATACGCCCTGCAAAAGAATTCGTTTTTGGCGGCGGACCCACGCCTCAGTCGCCCCGTGACACTCCAGTAATGCGATATGCGTATGGTGCATGAGCCCTGCGCGATAGAGTCGGCATCATGGGTATGAGCCTTGAAGAGCGGGTGCGATCGGCGGTGGCGGCGCTTCTGCATGCGGCCGGCGAGTCGCAGACCGAGCTGGCCGCCGCTCTGGGGGTGAGCCAGGCCCAGGTGAGCCGACGTCAGTCCGGTACCGCCGCCTGGAGTCTGACCGACTGCGAGGTGGTCGCCGCGCACTACGGCATCGACGTCCTGGAACTCCTGGCGGGACCCACCCGGGCCACGGAGGCAATGCCTGCCGCGCGCCGCCGCGTTTCCGGCCGCCCGGCCGGCACTCCACGCCCCGCAGCCGTCGAAGGAGGCGTGTGATGACGGACTTCGGCGCGATCGACGCCCTGCTCGCCGGCGCCAAGAAGGAGGTGGCGCTGCCTCCAGTCGAGGAGCGGCGCGCTCTGCGCGAGGAGCGGCGCGCCCTGCGCGAGGAGCTGAACGTCTCACGTACCCAGCTCGCGCAGGCCCTCGGGGTCAGCCCGTCCACGGTAGGGGGCTGGGAGTCCGGACGCGATCCGAGCGGCGAAGTGCGGGAGAAGTACGCGTACTTCCTCGAGGGAGCGAGGACCAAACTGGCCGCCAAGGCAGGCAATGCGGCCGAGGAAGCACCGCCCCGGGAGCCGGAGGACGAGGCTCGCGCGGATGCCGAGCAGTCCGCCGACCAGCACGACGACATCGACGTGCTCGCCACCCCCGAGCCGTGTGTCCTGTGCGGGCAGCCCGCCCGCCACCAGGTTGCGGGCTTCCCCCAGCACCTGGACCCCGCCGAGTGCCACGCCGCCACGCCCGTGGAGTCGAGCGAGCCCGCGGCGCCGCAGAGGCCTGCCGAGCGCACGGAAACCTCGCCTGCACAATCTCCCGGCCGGCAAGGGCCAAGGCCGGGAAGTTAAGGATCTTCTGGTCGGTGTCGAGCGTGTCGGGTCAGCAGGCGAGGGCGTAGGTGGCGGGGCCGGTCTTGTG
>NZ_JBFBBE010000199.1:0-10823 GCF_040682555.1 Streptomyces sp. NPDC051172 | reverse complement strand
CTGGGCCGCACCCCCGCTCGGGGGTGCGGCCCAGCCGTTTCGGCGCACTTATCCTTGACCCCATGTACTTCACCGACCGAGGCATCGAAGAGCTGGAGAAGCGGCGCGGCGAGGAAGAGGTCACCTTCGGGTGGCTTGCGGAGCAGCTGCGTACGTTCGTCGACCTCAACCCGGACTTCGAGGTACCGGTGGAGCGGCTGGCGACGTGGCTGGCACGGCTGGACGACGAGGACGACGAGTAGAGGCCGGGCAGTCCGGCCGGCGGGGTGCCCGCGTGGCGCCCCTCTTTCGTGCCCCTCGGTCCCAGGGCATGCGTGCGCCTCGCTCCCAGACATGCGTGCGTCGCATCGGTCCCAAGGCATTCGTATCCCTGAGTCCCAACGCTCTCGCAGCCCTCGGTCCCAGGGCTGCACGGCCCGCAGTGCCAAGGCTTTCGCGGCCCGCAGTCCGCAGTCCCAGGGCGTGCGTCGCGCTCAGTCCCACGGCCACAGCAGTTCGTACGCCAGCGCCAGCCCCCCGTGCGCCAGCAGCAGCGCCCCCGCCGCGGTCCAGCCGCCGCTGCGGCGTCGGAGGCCCCAGGCCGTGAGCGGGAGCCCGGCGACCACCTGGGCCAGGGCCAGGGCGCGCGCCCGGGGCGTCCCCGACCACGGCAGCCACGGGCCCGCACGGCTGCTGTCGGCGGCGTCGAGTTCCGCCCGTACCGCCTCGCGCCGGCCCGGCCACTCCGCCGGGCGGGCGTCCGGCAGGGCGTGCGCGGCCTCGCGGAGGCGGTCGGCGGGTTCGCCCGGGGCGATGCCCTCGGGGAGCGCGACTCCCGCGCGTGTGAGGACGGCGATCAGGGCGCGCAGGCGGGCGCGGGCGTCGGTCCCGGGGGCGGGTTTCGTGAGGTGGTCCAGGTCCTGCACGTCGAGCACCGGGTCCAGGCCCAGGCGGTCGGCGAACGTGCGCATCGCCTCGTCCTCGCCGGCCGGGGTGCCGTTCGCGAGCCAGACGTAGCCGACGGGGCGGCGGAAGCCCGAGACGAGGGTGAAGCCGGCGCGGTCGGCGTCCCACCACAGGGCGAGTACGGGTCCGGGGCCGCCGACGGCGAGAGCGGTGGCCCAGCCGGTCAGGACGCGGTCGACGGGCTCGCCGCCGTGCAGCCAGGGCCGACCCTCGGGAAGGAGCACGCTCCAGGCGTCGCCTGCCGGGGCGAGCAGCATGCGGTCCCGCAGCAGGTGGGCGGCGGGGCGGCGGACTCGGGCTGCGCGCGGCACAGGAGCAGGGCACCGACGTTCGACATGCTCACACGCTAGGGCGATTCGACCGCTTTGGTCATCTCGGTGGCCACGGAGATCATCAGAACGAGTGTCTTGACTTTCGACGACCGCGATATATCGTGAATTACAGGAGACGCGATATGGCGCGTTGTGACGGGGAGGTCTGCACCATGTCCGAGTGGTCTGTCGGTGAGCCGCGGAAGCTCACCTTCGACAAGCCCGTCCGCGAACTCCACGTACGCATCGTCAACGGAACGGTGAACGTGGTGGGCACGGACGAAGGTTCCGCCCGACTGGAGGTCTCCGAGATCGAGGGACCACCCCTGCTGGTGAGCCAGCAGGGCGGCACGCTCACCGTCGCGTACGACGACCTGCCGTGGAAAGGCTTCCTCAAGTGGCTGGACCGCAAGGGATGGCGGCGCAGCGCCGTCGTCTCCCTCGCCGTCCCTGCCGACACCCGCGTGGAGGTGGGCGTGGTCGGGGCCGCGGCGGTGGTCTCCGGGATCGACGGGCGTACGGAGGTGAAGGGGGTCACCGGCGACACCACCCTGGTGGGGCTGACAGGCCCGGTGCGCGCCGACACCGTCTCGGGGAACCTGGAGGCGCAGGCCCTCCGGGGCGACCTCCGTTTCAACTCCGTCTCCGGGGACCTGACCGTGGTCGAGGCAGGCTCATCGGTCAAGGCGGACTCGGTGAGCGGCTCAATGATCGTCGACCTCGATCCGGCGAGCCGCCCGACGAACATCGTCCTGGCGAACGTCTCCGGTGAGATCGCCATCCGGCTGCCCCACCCGGCGGATGCGGAGGTGGAGGCGAACACGGCGAGCGGGACGGTGTCCAACGCCTTCGAGGACCTGCGGGTCAGCGGCCAGTGGGGCGCCAAGAGGATCACCGGCCGGCTCGGCTCGGGCAGCGGAAGCCTGAAGGCGACGACCGTCTCGGGCTCGATCGCCCTGCTGCGGCGGCCCCCCGCGGAGGACGAGCCGTGGGACGTGGCGCCGGAGGACATCGGCCCCCTGGTCGAGGACACGCCTGTGGCGGGTGCGGAGCAGGCCGCGGAGACCGCACCGGCGAGCACCCCGGCGGCAGGACAGCACAACGACTCGGGGGACAATTCCGTTTCCGGCCAGGACGACGTCTCGACCGACGACCCTGCCGACGGCACGACCGACAAGAAGGTGCTCTGACATGCCTCCCGTCTTCGCCCACGGCCGCCTCCGCCTCTACCTGCTGAAGCTCCTGGACGAGGCCCCACGCCACGGCTACGAGGTGATCCGCCTCCTCGAGGAGCGCTTCCAGGGGCTGTACGCACCGTCGGCGGGCACCGTCTACCCCCGCCTGGCCAAGCTGGAGGCCGAGGGCCTGGTCACCCACACCACCGAGGGCGGCCGCAAGGTGTACGCCATCACGGACGCCGGCCGCGCCGAACTGGCCGACCGCAGCGGCGAGCTGGCCGACCTGGAGCTGGAGATCCGCGAGTCGGTCGCGGAACTGGCCGCCGAGATCCGCGCCGATGTGCGCGGCGCGGCGGGCGATCTGCGGCGCGAGATGCGGGCCGCGGCCACGGAGGCCCGGCACGGCACCGGCGGCAAGGGCCGCGGCGAAGGGGACGGCCCCCTCGGTGACTTCGGGGAGTACGGCGACAAGGAGTCCTGGCGTGCCGCGAAGGAGGAGATGCGGCGCGTCAAGCAGGAGTGGAAGGAGCAGGCCCGGCGCGCCAAGGACGAGAGCCGCAGGGCCCGCGAGGAGGCCCAGCGTGCCCGGCGCCAGGCCAAGGAGGCGCAGGAGCAGGCCCGGGCCCAGGCCCAGGAGGAGCTGCAGCGCATCGCCAAGCGGGTGCAGGAGCAGGTGCAGGACCACTTCGCGCGGGGCGACTGGCCGACGGGTGTGCGGGAGGGCCTGACCGAACTGGCCAAGGAGTTCGGGGACTTCGGGAAGGACTTCGGCAGGGAGTTCGGAAAGGACCTCGGGTTCGGACGGGGCGGCACCGGCACCTCGGCGTCGCGGCCCGAGTACTCGCACACCAAGGAGGACTTCCCGGCGGAGTACGAACCGTCGTGGGCGCACGAGGCCACCACCGGAGACCCTTCCCGCGACCTCGACCGCCTGCTGGACCGCTTCCGCGACGACATCCGTGACGCGGCCCGGGACCACGGCGTCACGGACGAACAGCTCCGCGACGCACGCCGCCATCTGTCGACGGCGGCGGCACACATCGGAGCGATACTGCGCGCACCGAAGGTGTAACAGCCGGCGGGCCGCTTGCCGCGGAGGCGAAGGCAGTCGTCAGGTGCACTGCCAGAGGAAGCGGCCCTCCTTGCCGTCCGGCGAGAGGAAGGCATAACCGACGCCTGCGTCGCCGAAGTTGACGTCGAAAGGCAGCTTCCCGGAGTCGAGCTGGACCACCAGTTGCCATCCGTCGCCGGGCGTCTCGTCGCCCTGGAGCCAGTGCGGTTCGACACCGGGCCCGCCGAGGAACTGCCAGGGCCGACGGTCCTCTTCCTCGTTGGAATGCTCACCGGAGCCCTCACCGGAGTCGACGTGTCGCGGCAGATGGTCCCGCCCTGCGCTCGGCCCCTCCGCCCGACGCTCGACGGTCACGAAGTCCGGAACGCGGCCGCCGGGTTGGATCACCAGGGCGTTCTCCCCGCCCTCCGGCTCCCAGGTGCCGTCGACGTACTCCCTCTCGTCCCCGGTCATGAACAGAAAGGCGAGCCGGCCGCCTTCCAGGGCGAACTGGCCCAGGAATTCCATCGGCCGGCCCGTCTCGCGCGACAGCGGCCACTGCGGCTCCTCCAGCCACACGGGCTGCCCGCCCACCTTGGTCACCGCCTCACGCACAGCCCCCTCCGCAGGGACGAACACGAGCGGCACGGGCTCGGACACGGTCATGAGAGCTCCTTCGAAGGGCCAGGCCAACCTCGGCAGGCCCCACCCTAGGACCCACCACGGACACCCCCGGCCCAGCACGCCCGCCTTCCGGCCCGTCACGTGCGCCCGGTCATCCGGCCTTCGCCTCACCGCCCCCGCTGAACAGCACCCGTATCAGCGACTCGTACGTCACCCCGCGGTCGGCGAGGATCTCGGCGGGGATGCCGGGACGCGCGGTCAGCGCCAGAAGGATGTGCTCGTCACCGATGTGCCGGTCGCCGTGGGCGACGGCGGTGCGCAGTGACGTCTCCAGGATCTGCTTGGCACCCCGGCCGAAACTGCGGCGCCCCGACCACCAGCCCTTGTCCCTGCGGTCGCCGGACATCGCGCCGACACCGTGCACCGCCTCGACGCGGGCGACGATCTCCGACACGTCGATCCCCAGCCCGGCGAGAGCGTCGGCCTCGGAACGGGACAGCCCGGCCCGCCGACGGGCCTCGGCCACCGCCTTCCGTATCGACTCCTTGCGTTCGCCGGTGATCCCGAGAGAGGTGAGCGCGAACGAGGCGCGGCTGCCCTCGCGGTCGAGCAGCGCGAGCAGTATGTGCTCGGCCTCGACGGACGGCCCCCTGCCCGTTCCGCGTGCTCGACCGCCTCCTGCACCACCCCACGGGCGTCCTTTGTGAACCGCTCGAACATCAATGCCTCCCGTACTTCTTGTGCACGGCCTGCCTGCTGACTCCGAGTTCCGCGGCGATCTCCTGCCACGACCAGCCCTGATTGCGCGCACTGCGCACCTGCACCGCCTCCAGCTGCTCCAGCAGCCTGCGCAGCGCGGCGACGGCACGCAGTCCGACCCGTGGATCGCGGTCGCCCGCGCGCTCGGCGAGATCCGTTGCTTCGGTCATGATGTCAACTTACGTTGACACGCTCGCGTCGTCAACCCTAGTTGACAAACGCCGACGGCCGGCCCGAAGCCGGGCCGGCCGTCACACGTGCGGATACGGGACGTCAGTCGTTGGTGAGCACGATCTTCCCGAACTGCTCGCCGGAAGCCATCCGTTCGAAGCCCTCCCGCGCCCGGTCCATCGGCAGCGTCTCGTCGATGACAGGACGTACGCCGGTGGCGGCGCAGAAGGAGAGCAGGTCCTCCAGCTCGTCCTTGGTGCCCATCGTGGAGCCGACGACCTTGAGTTCGAGGAAGAAGATGCGGGTCAGCTCGGCGTGCGAGGGCCGGTCACCGCTCGTCGCACCCGAGATGACCAGCGTGCCGCCCGGCTTCAGCGACTTCACCGAGTGCGACCAGGTGGCGGCGCCGACGGTCTCGATGACGGCGTCGACGCGCTGCGGCAGCCGCGCCCCCGACTCCAGCGCCTCGACGGCACCCAGTTCCACGGCCCGCTTCCGCTTGGCCTCGTCCCGGCTGGTGGCGAAGACCCGCAGCCCCGCCGCCTTCCCGAGCACGATCGCGGCCGTCGCGACCCCACCGCCGGCGCCCTGCACGAGCACCGAATCGCCGGGACGTACGCCCGCGTTGGTGAAGAGCATGCGGTACGCCGTCAGCCAGGCCGTCGGCAGACAGGCGGCCTCGGCGAAGGAGAGCTCCTTGGGCTTGGGCAGGATGTTCCAGGTCGGCACGGCGACCTGCTCGGCGAACGTGCCCTGGTAGTGCTCGGTGAGGATGGAACGGGGCTCCCTGGGGCCGACGCCGTGACCGCTCTGTCCGATCACGGAGTGCAGGACGACCTCGTTGCCGTCCTCGTCGACACCGGCGGCGTCGCAGCCGAGGATCATCGGCAGTTTGTCCTCGGACAGGCCCACGCCCCTCAGGGACCAGAGGTCGTGGTGGTTGAGGGAGGCGGCCTTGACGTCGACGACACTCCAGCCGGGCCTGGCCTCGGGAGCGGGCCGGTCCCCCAACTCAAGGCCGTTCAGTGGCTGGTCACGGTCGATTCGGGCGGCATAGACGGCGAACATGACCTTGACGATAGGCGGCAGACCGGGCCGAAGGAACCGCACGGCTCTGTGACACATGCCCTCTTGCAGGGAACCCTGTGCGGTCCATGCCTGGTGCCGGTCAGCACAATGGCCCCGCCCGAACGGGCGGGGCCATCAAAGCCGACGGAACGTCAGCGCCGAGCAACGCCTTCGGCGCGAGCCGCAGCCGCCACAGCCGCCGTGACAGCCGGAGCAACCCGCTCGTCGAAGGGCGACGGAATCACGTAGTCCGCAGCGAGGTCGTCCCCGACGACAGCCGCCAGCGCCTCAGCCGCCGCGATCTTCATGCCCTCGGTGATCCGGGACGCCCGCACCTGCAGTGCGCCCGCGAAGATGCCCGGGAACGCCAGCACGTTGTTGATCTGGTTCGGGAAGTCGGACCGCCCGGTCGCCACCACGGCCGCGTACTTGTGCGCGACGTCGGGGTGCACCTCGGGGTTCGGGTTGGCCATGGCGAACACGAACGCGCCCTCGGCCATCGAGGCGACGGCCTCCTCCGCGACCGTACCGCCGGAGACACCGATGAAGACGTCCGCGCCTTCGAGCGCCGCCTCCAGCGGCCCGGTGATACCGGCCTTGTTGGTGAAGGAGGCGAGTTCCTGCTTGACGGACGTCAGGTCTTCCCGGTCGGCCGACACGACACCCTTGCGGTCGGCCACCGCCACATCCCCGATACCGGCCTCGACCAGCATCTTGGCGATGGCGACGCCGGCCGCACCGGCACCGGAGATGACGGCCCGCAGATCCCCGATGGCCCGCCCGCTCAGCCGCGCGGCGTTGCGCAGGGCCGCCAGCGTCACGACCGCCGTACCGTGCTGGTCGTCGTGGAAGACCGGGATGTCCAGCCGCTCCTGCAGCTTCCGCTCGATCTCGAAGCACCGCGGCGCCGAGATGTCCTCCAGGTTGACACCGCCGAAGGACGGCGCGAGCCGCACCACGGTCTCGACGATCTCGTCGACACCGGTGCAGTCGAGCGCGATCGGCACGGCGTCGACGCCGCCGAACTGCTTGAACAGAATCGCCTTGCCTTCCATCACCGGAAGGGAGGCCTCGGGGCCGATGTCCCCGAGTCCGAGCACGGCCGTGCCGTCGGTGACCACGGCCACGACGGACGACTTCCACGTGTAGTCGTGGACGAGTTCCGGCTGCTCGGCGATGGCGCTGCACACCTTCGCAACACCGGGCGTGTACGCCAGGGACAGGTCGTCCTTGTCACGGACCGGCACGGTGGCCTGCACGGCCATCTTGCCGCCGCGGTGCAGCGCGAACGCCGGATCGAAGGAATCGAGGGGCTCGGCCCCGCCGTCCTGATCCGTACTGCTGTCGCTGCGAGGATTGACGATCTCCGCTGCCACTTTGTTTTACCCCTTAAGTCTTCATTGATTGAGGGTGGGCCACTTCTGGTGAGAAGTGGGCGGGACCGCGCATGCCCGATCTATTGATGCGTACGGGTCATACGCGACGGGCGCGCCGCACACGCGCCCCGAGCCCCGGATGAGGGGTGTAAAGAACCTTCTTACCGGACGCACCGGGCCAAGGACGAGTCCAATAAGGGCAAGGTCACATCGCGGAACCCGAAGGTCACATCTCGGCCACAAGGTTCGTCCCGAAATATAGGGACACGCCCTCGACACGCTCTCGACGCCCCCTCGACCGGCGGCCGAACAGTGATCAACGCCTCGGAGTGCAGGTCCGCACCCCGAGACGGGCCGAAGAACTTCCGGCCGGAACGCCGGATTCCCGCAGATGGTCCGGTCATGTTGTACCGACCTGGTGCGGTTCGGGGGTCACCCGTTATCCGATTTTGACATGACGGTTCCCCTGAACGGCTTAGTCCGAATGGCAAGATGCCGTAAACCCAGGAGGTCGCGACACCCCGAAGGTGTGCGTGCTCGTCGACCACTCGGCAACTCCACCCATCCGCCGGAGGAACCCAAAATGACCGCAGGCTCCACCCGTCGTACGACCGCCGCACACACCCGTCTGGCAGCGGTTGGTGCGATCGCGGTCGCAGGCGCCCTGATCCTCACCGGTTGCGGTGACCAGACGAAGAACAAGGGCAGCAACAGCGCCTCGACGAGCACGGCGCCGCTGGCCGGCAAGCTCCCCCAGGCCATCAAGGACAAGGGCGTCGTCAAGGTTGGGTCGGACATCGCGTACGCGCCCGTCGAGTTCAAGGACAACTCGGGCAAGGTCGTCGGCATCGACCCGGACCTCGCCGCGGCGATGGGCAAGCAGCTCGGCGTGACCTTCCAGTTCGACAACGGCACCTTCGACGCCCTGCTCACCGGTCTGCGCTCGAACCGCTACGACATCGCCATGTCCGCAATGACCGACAACAAGAACCGCCAGCAGGGCGTCGACCCCGCCACGGGCAAGAAGGTGGGCGAAGGCGTCGACTTCGTCGACTACCTGACCGCCGGTGTCTCGATCTACACGCGCAAGGGCGACACCAAGGGCATCACCTCGTGGTCGGACCTGTGCGGCAAGAAGCTCGCCGTGGAGCGCGGCACCGTCTCCGAGGACCTGGCCAAGTCCGAGGCGAAGAAGTGCCCGAGCGGCAAGAAGATCACCATCGAGGCGTTCGACGACGACCAGCAGTCCCAGACCCGTCTGCGCTCCGGCGGCGCGGACGCGGCCTCCTCCGACTTCCCGGTCGCCGCGTACGCGGTCAAGACCTCGGGCGGCGGCAAGGACTTCCAGATCGTCGGCGGTCAGGTCGAGGCGGCTCCGTACGGCATCGCCGTCTCCAAGGAGAGCACTCAACTGCGGGACGCGCTGCAGGCCGCGATGAACGCGATCATCAAGAGCGGCGAGTACCAGAAGATCCTCACCAAGTGGGGCGCTCAGGACGGTGCCGTCAAGGAGTCCGTGATCAACGGCGGCAAGTGACCGCGTCCGAGCGGGCACTGAGAGGCAACACCCGTGACTTCTGACATCGACAAGCCGGCGGGGCCGACAACCACGCCCCCGGCCGGACCGGAGGCCATCAAGGCCGTCCCGGTACGGCACTACGGGCGGTATGTGTCCGCCGTCATCGCGATCGGAATCCTCGTCGCGATCATCTACGCCTTCGGCCAGGGCAAGATCAACTGGCATGCGGTTCCCGACTACTTCTTCGACGACCGCATCATGCAGGGCGTCTACAAGACGCTCCTGCTGACGGTGCTGTCGATGCTGATCGGCATCGTCGGCGGCATCATCCTTGCGGTGATGCGCCTGTCGAAGAATCCGGTGACCTCGTCCATCTCGTGGTTCTACATCTGGTTCTTCCGTGGCACCCCGGTCCTGGTCCAGCTGTTCCTCTGGTTCAACCTGGGCCTGGTCTTCGAGTACATCGACCTCGGGCCGATCTACAAGAACTACTGGTCCGACTTCATGACGCCGCTGCTGACGGCGCTGCTCGGCCTCGGCCTCAACGAGGCCGCCTACATGGCGGAGATCTGCCGCGCAGGTCTGCTCGCCGTCGACGAGGGCCAGACCGAGGCCGCTCACGCCCTGGGCATGAGCCACGGCAAGACGCTGCGACGCATCGTCATCCCCCAGGCCATGCGCGTGATCGTGCCGCCGACGGGCAACGAAGTGATCAACATGCTGAAGACGACCTCGCTCGTGGCGGCCGTCCAGTATCCGGAACTCTTCCGCTACGCCCAGGACATCGGTCAGAACTCCGGTGCGCCGGTGGAGATGTACTTCCTCGCCGCGGCCTGGTATTTGATCATGACGTCGATCCTCAGCGTCGGCCAGTACTACGTCGAGCGGTACTACGCCCGCGGGTCCAGCCGGCAGCTGCCACCCACGCCGTGGCAGCGGGTCAAGGTGAACGTGCTGTCCATCGGTCGTCCGAAGGGAGGCGCGGCGTGACCGCGAAGACTGAGAAGAACGACGCCGTTCCGCGCGACCCGTCCATCCCGATGGTCAGGGCCGAAGCAGTCCACAAGAGTTTCGGCCCGGTCGAGGTCCTCAAGGGCATCGACCTGGAGGTGAAGTCCGGTGAGGTCTTCTGCCTCATCGGTCCCTCCGGCTCCGGCAAGTCGACCTTCCTGCGCTGCATCAACCACCTGGAGAAGATCAACGCCGGGCGGCTGTACGTCGACGGCGACCTGGTCGGATACCGCCAGAAGGGCGACAAGCTGTATGAGCTCAAGGACAGCGAGGTCGCGCTCAAGCGCCAGGACATCGGCATGGTCTTCCAGCGGTTCAACCTCTTCCCGCACATGACCGCGCTGGAGAACGTCACCGAGGCGCCGATCCAGGTCAGGGGCACGAACAAGGCCCAGGCCAGGGAGCGCGCCCAGCAGTTGCTGGACCGGGTCGGCCTCGCCGACAAGGCAGGCAGCTACCCCTCGCAGCTCTCCGGCGGCCAGCAGCAGCGC
This sequence comes from Streptomyces sp. NPDC051172, assembly GCF_040682555.1. Classification (NCBI taxonomy): domain Bacteria; kingdom Bacillati; phylum Actinomycetota; class Actinomycetes; order Kitasatosporales; family Streptomycetaceae; genus Streptomyces; species Streptomyces sp. NPDC051172. The sequence goes on along the minus strand of NZ_JBFBBE010000199.1, from coordinate 319 downwards.
GTGGCCATCGCCCGCGCGCTCGCCATGGACCCGAAGTTGATGCTCTTCGACGAGCCGACGTCGGCCCTCGACCCGGAGCTGGTCGGCGACGTCCTGGACGTGATGCGCGACCTGGCCGAGTCCGGTATGACGATGGTCGTCGTCACCCATGAGATGGGCTTCGCCCGCGAGGTCGGCGACAGCCTGGTCTTCATGGACGGCGGCGTGGTGGTCGAGTCGGGCAACCCTCGCGACGTGCTGACCAACCCGCAGCACGAGCGGACGCAGGCGTTCCTGTCCAAGGTTCTCTGAGGACGACCCGGAACGGCGGATGGCGCCC
>NZ_JBFBBE010000198.1:0-10978 GCF_040682555.1 Streptomyces sp. NPDC051172 | reverse complement strand
GGTTGGCCAGTGTGGCCAACCGGGGCGCTCAGTCACAAAAAGCGATGCGCCGAGACGGAACCGAACCCCCACGGGCCCCGAGGGAGGCACTTCCCCGGGGCCCGTGACGATGGCGTCGTCCCGCTCAACGACCCCGTCATCGTGAGGTCACGCGACGGCCGGGCAGACGCCCTGGCGGCGCGGTCGGCGGCGATCGGCTGCGCGGTCTGGGCAACCCGCTGGTGTCCGGCTCGCCTGCCGCCGAACGCGCGGTCTTTTTCGTGGAGTTGACGGACGAGGAGTTCGAAGTACTCAAGGCCCGGCACAAGGAGCCTCGCCAAACTCCATGAGGACGAGGCCGCGCCCGGGCTGAGGGATGCTCTCATCGACACCGTCAGCGGACAGCACTCGCAACCGCTTTCACGCCGGCGAGGTGTCATCGACAGATGATCGGACGGCTCGAATGGGTCATCTCTGGTCACCGGTACGCTGGTTCCATGCCGGGGGAACAGTCGCACGACGCAGCAGACCGCGATCTTCCGGATCCGGCCGGAGCGGTTGATCTGTCAGGGTTCATCGCGTTGTTGGATGAGCTGCGGGTGGAGGTGGGGAAGCCGTCGTATCGGACGCTGGCCCGTCGTGTCGGCCCGCTGATGCGGCCACCTCGCGCGGTGAGCCAGTCCACGGTCGGGGAGGTCTTCCAGTTGCGCAGGCGGCGGCTGGACCTGGACCTGCTGGTCGCGGTCGTCCAGGCGTTGGGGCTGGACGAGGCGACAGTCAACGGCTGGCGCCAGGCGTATCTGCGTATTCAGCGGGACGCGAAGGCCAGCGGCCCGGCGGGAGTGTTCCGTCAACTCCCGGCCGACCTGTCCACGTTCACCGGCCGCAGGGCGGAACTCCGCGCTCTTTTCCTGGCGGTCGACGACGCGCCGGGGCCGACGCCGACGGTGGTGGTCTCGGCCATCGAGGGTATGGCGGGCATCGGGAAGACCCGCCTTGCTGTGCGCGCGGCGCATGAACTGGTCCGCGCGGGCCGGTTCGCCGACGTGCAGTTGTTCGTGAACCTGCGCGGATTCGACCCGGACCGCCCGCCGGTGCATCCGTCCGCGGTGCTGGACGCATTCCTGCGGCAACTCGGCGTTCCGGCCCAGGCGATACCGGACAGCCTCGATGACCGAGCAGCAATGTTCCGGAACCACCTGCACGGCAAGGATGCGCTGATCGTGCTGGACAACGCCGCCGGCGAGGATCAGGTCAGGGACCTGATCCCGGCGAGCCCGTCGTGCCTGGTGCTGATCACCAGTCGCCGGAGCCTGACCGGGCTGGCCGACGCCGTCCCTTGCCAGCTCGGCCTGTTCCGCCAGGACGAGGCGCTGGACCTGCTGGCCCGGATCGTCGGCGAAGAGCGGACGCGGGCCGAGCCGCAGGCTGCCGCGGACGTCGTCAGACTGTGCGGCCACCTGCCGCTGGCCGTGGCGCTGGCGGGCGGCCAGCTGCGGCGGCGTCCCACCTGGCGGCTCGCCGACCTCGCCGACCGGCTGGAGTCCGCGGGCCTCGACGCGGTGGAGCCGGCCGGCGCGGGGGGCGCGACGCACGGCGTCCGGTCCCTGTTCGAGTTGTCCCTGCGCGCGCTCCCGAAGGCCGCCCAGCGGGTGTTCTGCCGGGCGGCGCTGTTCCCCGGTTCGAGCTTCACCGCCGCGGCGATGGCTGCGGCCGCCGACCTGGAGCCGGCCGAGGCGGAGTCCGTGCTGGAACGCCTGGTGGACGAATACCTGCTGGAGCCCAGGACGGCAGGCCGGTACGAACTGCACGATCTGCTGCGTCTGCTCGCTGCGGAGTTCGCCGAGACGCTCGACGCAGGCGAGGCCGCCGACGCCCGCCGGGCTGCGGAGATCCGGCTCGGCGAGTTCTACGTGGCGGCCACGGCTGCGGCGATGAGTGTGCTGTTTCCGCACGCGAAGCACCGGAACTTCGAGATCTTCGAGTCGGTGACCCCGCCGCCGACGTTCACCGGCACCGCGCACGCGCAGTCCTGGCTGGATGCCGAGCACCGCAACATCCTCGGCCTCGCGGTCGCCGGTGTGGCCGATCCGGTGCCGACGTCCATCCTGTTGTGGCAGCACCTTCAGAACACCGGCCGGTACCTCGAAGCGCTGGAGCTGAACACGGCGGCGCTGGCGGCCGTGCCCGGCCACGACACACGGCGGCAGGCGCAGATCCTCAATCAGCTCGGCATCTCCCACGAGAACCTGGGCCACTTCGCTCAAGCGCTCGACCTCCATGAACGGTCAGCGGCGCTCTACCGCGAGATCGGCGACCACCGCGGGGAATCGGTAGCGTTGGCGAACATCGCGGTCCTCCACTTCGACCACGGTGACGTCGCCGCGGCGTTGGCAGTCGCCGAACGGGCCCTCGCCATCATGCGCGAGCGCGGCGACGGCTGGCGGGAAAGTACCGTTCTCGGGAACATCGGCGGATACCTCGACCACCTTGGCCGGCACGCCGAAGCGATCGAGGTGCTGGAACAGGCGATCACAGTCACCCAGGAGAACGGCAACACCGACGCGCACATCGTCGCAGCCTGCAACCTGGGCCAGGTCCACATTCACTGCGGTGACTTCCCTCGCGCGCTGACCGTACTCACCGACGCTCTCGCCCTGTCCCGCAAGCGCAGGAAGCGCAACACCGAAGGGGAGAACCTCGTACTGATCGGCCTCGCTCACGCCGGATCCGGCGACCTTGAACTCGGCCTGGCGACGATCGAGCAGGGTCTCGAGATCGCCAAGGACAGCGGACCGCACAACGAGGCCACTGCCCTCACGGCGCTGGGCGATGTGTGCCGACAGGTCGGCGATCTCGACGGTGCGCGCAAGCACTACCGCAACGCGCTCGCGATCGTCGACCGGTTCCGCATCCACCCCAACAGCCCGCTCCGCAAGGGCCTGGCGGCAGGTATGGCGGCGCTGTCGGCAACCGGGTCCGGATCACTGACGTCCATGGTGAGGCCGCTGAAGTGATCGACCGTCTGCCATCCCCGGCGCCGGCCACATCTTGACCGACTCGTTCGAGAGCCTTGCCGTCGAGCCCGGTGACCGGACTTGACCGGAAAACGGGACTTCACCCGGCGTCCTTGCGCAGCATGGCCGTGCCGCTCAGCGCAAAGCTGACCCAAGCGGCAACGCGACGTCAGACCTCACAGGGGGATCCCAATGCGCCTTCGCGCTCTTGGCCGCAAAATGACCTACACAACCGCCGCCCTCGCTATCGCCGCAGGCCTCGGCATCGCCAGTACCGGGACCGCCAGTGCCGTCCCCGCCAGTGGCTGCGGCAGCACCACCAGGCCGATGATGGTCAGCCACCCGCTCACGCTGAGCACGATCAACAACATCGGCGACGACCTCGGCATTCTCTACCTGGGCTACTTCCCCGACTGCCGCGGCGTCTACGCGGAGATCCACTGGAACAGCCCCGAAGACCGCAACCCGATGAGCGGCGCGACGTGGCTGGACGCCCATGTCGAGGGCCGCGTCTACCTGGAGGACGAGAACAGCAAGATGTTCGGCTACGTGCCCTTCAACATGACGGCCAACGGCTCCTACACCACCTCGCAGATCGTGACCATCGACAAGGACCCGAACGGCAACAACTACGCCGCGCCCAAGGCCTTCTACCCCCGCGTCGACCTGAATGTCGCCCAGATCGACCAGGCAGGCGGCCTGAACTACGGCCCCCACCCCTGCTACATCTCCGGCAACAGCCACACCTTCAGCGACGGCGGATGGCAGAACAACGCCGGCGGAGGCTACTGCGCCTGACAGACGTCGCGCCCGCCGGGGGTGGGGGCCGATGCCGGTAGTGCCCGGCCTAAGTCTCCCGGCGCGGGGTGCTGGTCGCGGTCGGCGGCGTCGACGGCGAGCTGTACGTCAACGGCCGCGCGGCTCGGCTGCGTGAGGATCTGCCGGACATCCCTCGTCGAACAGCGCGGCGGCCAGCCCCATCCGGTCCATCACGCGGTGTGCGCAGGGCGAGCGCATCGGTGAAGGGGGTCCTCGTGTCGGTCCGAATCCCTTGGGCCTGCCGCCCGGCTTCGCTGCTGCCGGGTCTGGAGGTACGACGCGAGAGTGTCCAGAGCCATGCCGGTGCGCTGGCAGTACGCGGCGATCAGCATGGACGCCATGTCCATCGCGTCGGAGGCGTCCGTGGCGCGGATCAGCGTCATGCGCTTCCAGTCGCGTGCGATGTCCGGCTCGGTGTAGCGCAGCACCTCCTGGCAGTTCATGACCGCTTCGGAGACGAGCTGGTGAACCGCCTGCCGCAAGGGCTCAGGCATCTGGGTATCTTCCATGGGCCGCACGGCAGAGGCGCCGTCAACATCACCCAGTTGCGGGTCAACCGGTTCGAGGGCGCGAAGCTCCTCGGCCCCGTCGACCCTGCGGCCATGGCCCGGGTGGGCCAGGCCCTGCGCGCCGTCCAAGACCTGTAGGCCCACGACCAAACACGGCGCCCGCCCCGGGGCAGCGTCCTCGGGGCGAGCGCCGTCGTTGTCCCGTCAGGCTACGGCCCACTCCAGACCGAGGCCGGCGAGCGCGGCACACCGTGCTCTACGACCCGCGCGGCCTGATCGAGGCCGAACTCCCCCTGGACCGCGCCCCGCACGAGGCACTCGTCACCGCCGTCCTCGCGTGGAAGAGCCCGGACCTGGAACCCCGCGACTACGAGCAGATCGCCCTCCAACTGACCGGGCACGCCCGCGCTGTGGCCGCCGACGTCCGGCGCCACGCCGCCGCCCTACCCAAGAGCGACGGCCGCGGCGCCCTCGCCGAAGTCGTCCTCCGCGAAGCCGACAGATGCCTGTCCGTCCCGCTGGAGGGCACCGCCCGCTGCGTCCAGAACCGCGCCCGCCTCGTACGGGCGCTCTACACGCGGCTGGACCCCTCACCGAACCCGTCCCGGCCGCTCCGTAGCCCGCGGTGGTGTCCTGCGCGGCCGCCTGCGCGAGGGGCTGCAGGTCGCGTCCCACCATTGTGGAACTCCACGTAATTCCCCATCGGCAGCGTCAGGTTCCCCAGCCAAACGTTCGAGCGCGGCAATGGGGTCGCTGTGTTCTCACCCGAATAATCCTGGGACGGCCTGCGGCGGCCTCCGTATCTTGGCGCCATGACGGACGAAGCAGAGCCGAGGCTCAATCTGAACCGCTGGGGCGACACATCGGACCCGGCCCCGGAGCAACGGGGGCCCCGCCAGGACGCGTGCTCGTGCTTCGATCAGTCCAGGCCGCATCCGCGAGCCCGAGTCGGATTTCACTCCGAGCGGCAGGACCCCTCAGCTCCGGGCTGGCGCCGCCTGCTGGAGCTGATCGACGAGGCCGCCGACGACGGGCGCGAAGAGTTCCGCCCCCTGACCGAGCTCAGTCCGGAAGAGCGGCGGCAGATCATCACCCTGCCACCGAGCATCGCCCAGCTGACGGCGGTCAAGCACCTTGTGCTCTACAGCAGCAATCTGGTCCGGATCCCGCCCGAGATCGGAGCCATGACCAACCTGGAAGAGTTCACCCCCTACACCTCCTACCGGCTGCACTGGTTCCCCTACGAGATCACCCGGTGCCGGAAGCTGACCCGCAGCACGGTGAGCACGCGCGCATTGTTCGGCAACTACAAGTTGCGACCGCCGTTCCCACAGCTACAGCCTTCCCTCAACTCCGTCGCGGACCTCGATCCGGGAAACCTGGATCCTCGGCACTGGGGCGTCACCGCCATCCACAGCTGCAGTGTCTGCGCCCGTCCGATCGAACAGAGCGCACTCCATCAGGTGTGGATCTCACTGCGTGTGGCCACTGACGTACTGCCCCTGCTGGTCAGCGCCTGCTCGGCGGCGTGTGTCGCCACCCTGCCCGGCGGTGCTCGTGACTACATCCCCACACCCCACAAGGGCGGACGGGTCGACCAGCCGGCATCCGGCTGGGACTGACCAACCGAACCTCACCCTCCGGTCAGTCGCGAAACGACCACGATGGTGTGACGACGGGTCGAACGTCTGGGTGGGGAAGTGTCGGCGGCGGCTGAATCTGGGCTCTTCCAAGATTTCCGTGAAGCCGATCATGGGGCTGGCACGGTCGTGACTCTGTGTTGTCGGCGGTCGGCGGCGACGAGGAGAACTCGCTTGCGGAGCAAGGGATGTCCGGCACGACCCGCCATCTGCCGCTTCAGGAACTTGATATCCGTGACTCTGCCCTCGACACAGCCGGAGCTCCACTGGGTGCTCAGGCCGAGGGTGACCGCGTCGAGATCCTTCACGAGGCCGTCGGCGAAGTTGCGCAGTCCGTGGCTCTCGTCCGTGCGAGCGTTGGCGATCCACTGGGACAGTCGCTCCGCGCTGCGGGCGGCCATCATGGCAGCGAAGGACCGCACATGTCCGGTGGCGGCCTCCAACTCCGGGCAGCGGGCCAGGATTTCCTTGAGCTTTTGCCGGTCGTCCTCGCTCACGCGGTCGGGGCGGCGGGTGATCCAGCCGGTCACCTTGCGCACACCCGGGGGCTTCGGCAGGGGTGGGTCGCCCGGGGTGCGGCGGAACCGTTGCAGGTAGTCGCGGACAGCGGAGTAGGAGCCGGTGAAGCCGCGTTCGCGGAGCTCGGCGTGGAGCTTGACGGCGACGGTGTGGCCTTCACACCATCGTTGGTGGAGGTAGGGCTTGTGGGGGTCCAGGATGCTGGGGAGGTTCTGCCAGCGGCCGGTGGCGAGTTCCTCCCAGGTGGCAGCCCGGGCATAGCGCCGCACGGTGTTCACGGCCAGACCCAGTTGGCGGGAGACCGCGCGGATACCCATCCCCTGGCCGAGGAGGTCGTGCACGGCCGTGTGATGCCGTTCGACCCGGGCGGCCAGACGGCCCGCGTGGGAGACGGGCGGGCGCACGACGTCGGGTGCCGTCCCCGGGGCAGGAGCGGGGTCACACAGGCAGGCTTGGTGTCGGCTGACCAGGCGTTGCACCGCCTCGGCGAGGTTGTGCCAGATGTGCCACAAGTCCGCCACCTGGACAGCATCCGGCGCTCCGGTGCGGCCGCCGTCGGCATAACAGCCGCCACGGTCACGGCAAATGATCTCCACGCCGGGGTGCTCGGTGAGCCAGGTGGCGAACGAGGCGGCCTCCCGCTCGGGCAGCAGGTCGACCGGGGCACGGTGTGGCGGAGCATTGATCTTCAGGGGGCTTGGTCCTTCGGGTCTGGTGTCCCGTCTTTGAGGGTGGGACTCGGGATGGCTGGAGCGGCTGCGTTTAGGCGTGCTGGGCGTGGCTTGGGGTGTGTTCGGTTTGGTTGTTCGGGTGCTTGGCCTGCGGTCCGGTAGTCGTGTGGGAATGATCTTGGGTTTCCCGTCGATGTTGTGGTGCGTCTATAGGCGGCTGCGCTCTTTGGGGGGTTGGGTTCCGGATGATGCTGGCCAGTGGCGTGTGTGGGTGAGGAAGGTCCGGAGGGGATCGTTCGCGTTGCTCGCCAGGCGGGGCAGTCCGAGTCGGTGGGCGATGAGGCTGAGGGCGTCATCGGTAGTGCGGTGTGGCTGATGGGGGAGGGCGGCGAGTGTGCGGGCGAGGGTGACGGTCTCCGGATAGATCACCAGGTCGCGGGCCAGGAGTGCGGGGGATGCGCTGCTCGTGGTGGTCAAGTGGGTGTTGGCCGCGATCAGCTGGTTGAGGCGGATGTGCCAGCGGTGGGTGAGGTGTCGCTGGTGGTCGTACCAGCGGGTGGTGATGGCGCGTGCCGCGGTCCACGCGGTGCTGGCGCGTGGGTGCCGTAGGAGGCGTTGGTGGGCGAGGTGGGCGGCGGCGAGTTCGGGCACGCCTTGGGTGTGGATGGGGGTGGTGAGTCGTGGGTCGGGGGCGGCTTGCTGGTGCCGCGGGCACACCAGCCGGTACGGCGGCCAATGAATCCAGGCGGTGTCGGTGGTGCCGTGGCTGCGGTGGCGGGTGCACTGGGTGCAGGCGCGGACGGGCTGCTGCTCGGCCTCGAGCCGTTTCCAGCGCGCGGCCGCCTCGGTGCCGTGGGCGGCGTCGTTGGGGGCGAGGCGGGGCAGGGCGCGTGTCAGGTGGGGGAGTGGGATGCGGGCCAGGGCGGCGAGGTGGTGGCAGGCGGCGGGGCTGAGGTGGAGTTCAACGGTCGGTGGCGTGCCATAGCCGGTCAGGGTGATGCCGGCGCCGTCCAGGAGTTGGGGAAGCGCCAGCTGGTAGGTGTCGGCCAGGCGTTGCACATAGGAGGCGGTCGCTTCGCCGGTCAGCGGCCGTACGCGGAGCACGCCCTGTGCCGCTGACGGGATCCGCAGCCACCCCCCTGCGGTGACGACGTTGGGCTGCGCGGGGACGCTCGCGGCTCGGGCACGGGCCGTGACGTCTGTCCGGCTCACGGGATGCTGGTATTCCGGCGCCGGGGCCGGGTGCGGGGTTGGTAGTGCTGTTCGGCGAGGTGGTCAAGACGGATGGCGTCGAGGGTGGTTCTGGTGATGCGTTCGGTGCCGTCGATCAGCGCGGTGATGGCGGCCTGGCGGATGAGGCGTGCGAGGCTGCCGATGCGGCCGGCGGTGCGCTCGTGAAGGTAGGGGGCCAGCCGGGGGAGGGCCCCGGGCCGATGATGGCGCAGGTCGAGCGCGCCTTCCATGGCGGTGATGAGGTCGCGGAAGGGCTCTTCGTCGCCGAGGCGGGCGGGGAAGGCGGTGCAGTCGATGAGAGAGGCGCGTCCGGCGAGCTGCGCGCCGCGCACCCCGGTGAACAGGGGTGTGGTGGTGACGTCGATGCCGGCGTAGATGAAGGTTGCGCCGATGCGTTCGGTGAGGTCCTTGATCAGGTCGGCGCTCTGGGCGCCGGTGGTGGTGCGGGGGTTGAGCCGGTGGATCTCGTCGATCATCACCAGCTGTACTCGGGTGGCGGTGTAGGTGTGGCAGACGGCGTTGGTGATCTGGGCCTGGGACATGCCGGCGGTGACGGGGATGCCGAGGTAGCGGGCGAACTCGATGGCGAGGGTCTTGGCGCTGGCGGCGGGTGGGACCAGGACATAGGCGACCGGTACCTGGCCGGCCACCGCCGCAGCGCCGTGGCGGCGGGTGTGGGCGAGGTGGCAGGCGCGTCCGACCTGGAGCAGGGCGGTGGTTTTCCCGGCGCCGGCGGGGCCGGTGACGATCAGCGACGGTCGTGCGGTGGCGGCCTGGTGGCGGCCGAGGATCATCAGGGTGCGCACGTTCTTGGCGAGCGCATCGATGGCAGGTGTCGTCGCCCACTTTTTCTGCGCTGTTCTGGGGTTCGTGCGCTGGGATTTCGCAGTTCTTCTGGGTGGTCTCTGTGGGGTGTGGGTGCTTCGGAGGGCTGGTGTGAACAGGACGGTGGCTGCTTGACCTGCGGGTGTGTTGTGGGTGTTCAGGTTGGCTGAGCGTGGTGCTGTTGCAGTGGGCCGCTACTTGGGGTGTGGTTCTGTGGAGTGGTGCGGCTGTGTTTGTGTGTTGCTGCGGCGGGTGATCGGGTCGATTCCGGGGCGGGCTGGATCGGCGGCTGAGGCAGCGCCGAGGCTTGTGAGCTGGTCTCTCCAGTGGGCTCGCCATTGTGTGCGTGTGGTGTCGTCGGCCAGTGCTGCGTCTACTGGTGTGCTCTTGTCGAAAGGCCACGGGGGGTTGGTGCCGGAGCCCAGGCAGAGTCGGGCGAGGAATGAGCGGCGTACGAGGTCGCGCATGCGGTCGACGGCGAAGGCGAGGGCGACGCCGAACATGGCACCGTCGGGGACGGTGGAGACGGACGTGATGATCTTGCCGAGGGTTTTTTGCGGGATGCTGCCGCCGTGGACCAGGCGGGAGCGCAGCTCGTAGAGCTGGGTGATGTCGCTGAAGATTGATGTCCCGGTGTCCGTCGTGGTGGCCAGCAGTGCAGCGGCCCGGTTCTTGAGCCGGAGTGAGAGGCCTTCGCCTTTGTCGTCTCCGGTGAGGACGGCCTCAAGGGCGGTGGCGAGGTCGACGATGCGTTCGAAGTGGTCGCCTTCTTCGTGGGCGCGGTTGTACCGGTACAGGGCCGTGTCGAAGGACGTTGCCGCCATGCCGTCGCGTTTGATGACCGCCGCGTCGATGAAGTCGCTGAGCGCGGCGAAGGCCGGAGCGTCGTCGGTGGAGAGTTGCACGACGCGCTCGAGGAGGGAGCCCAGTTGCATGGGGTTGAACGTCCGTGGCTGCGGGCGGATTTCGGCCACGAGGGTGGAGGCGCCGGTGATCTCCCAACCGGATTGATGCGACCCCGCGTGCAGCAGTCGAGCGAGCAGCAGGAAACGGTTGATCGTCGAGGATGCCCGACGCCCGGACTCGTATGGGTTGTCGCCTTGCGGCACGGCGGCAGTGGAGACGAGGAGTGCGTGGGGCGGCGCGTAGATGAAGGGAAGCTCTCCGCCGAATGCGGTCGGAATGGCCGGGATCAGCTGCTGCGCTCGCTCGACGAGGTCGCGAGTGTCGGTCTCCCGGTAGATGGTGACCTCGCCGATCTGAACGGGTTCTTCCCCCGTGGTGGTGATGTGGGTGACGGCGCGGCAGCACTGCAGGGTGTACTCGTCGCTGTTGAGGACGTCGATCAGTTCGTCGGCGGATCTGGCCACGGCGGGGCTGTCGGCTTCGAACACGCCGTCGTTGAGCGCGCACCGCGCGATGGCAGCCTCGAGGAACCTGAAGACGTAGTGCTTTGCGAACTCGGCGTGGTGTCTTTTCAACGGCTCCGCGAACCGCCCGGGATAAGCCTGCTCCAGGGCCGACTCCAGTTCCTGGAACTCGGGTTGGTGCATGAGGTCCGGGCCTGCGTAGTCGCGGCCGACGTGGACGAAAGGCTGGAAGACGGAGGCTGGGATAACGCGCTGCTGGGCCAGGATCGGGAACGCTGCGCCGATGAACGTGTGTGCAAGGGCCAAGGCCGGGAAGTTAAGGATCTTCTGGTCGGTGTCGAGCGTGTCGGGTCAGCAGGCGAGGGCGTAGGTGGCGGGGCCGGTCTTGTGGATCAG
>NZ_JBFBBE010000197.1:0-11025 GCF_040682555.1 Streptomyces sp. NPDC051172 | reverse complement strand
GCATCAGCCCCCGCAGATAGCACTCACCTCTGGCCCGCTGATCCTTGCGCGGCACCGAGGCGAACACATCCTCCACGAACAGCCCCAACGCCGCCCGTAACCGGTTCACTTCATGCGTGTCCACACACCCAACATGCTCTTGATCAGCACAAACGCAAAGACCTAACGAAGCACTACTAGGGCTCCGTCAAGTTCCGTGATTGCGTGGAGGGTTGGCGATCGGCCGGCAGGGGCGGACAGCGGAGCAGGCACGAGGGTTCGTTTCCACCGGGTCACAAGCAGCCGGTAGAGGGTGAGTCCGGCGGCTGCTACTTGGTGCCGACCGTGCGCAGTGCGGCGAGCACCAGTGCCCGGGTGACGGTGACGATTTCACTCAGGCGGACCTGTTCCTGTGGACCGTGTGCGAGGCGTACGTCGCCGGGGCCGTACTGCAGCGTGGGGATGCCCGCCCCGGCGTACAGGCGCAGGTCGCTGCCGTAGGGGGCGCCTCGCTCGGAAGGTCGCGGGCCGCCGGTGACGTCGGCGTGCGCGTCGGCGACCTGGGCCGCGAGCGGATGCCCGGTCGGCAGCCGTCCGCTGGCGAACTGCCCGCCGGGCCACGTCACCGTGGCGGGGTGGGAGCGCAGCCAGGGGTCGGCCGCGCAGGCTTCGTCCACGCACGCTTCCAGTTCGGTGCGTGCCTGCGCCGGATCCTCGCCCAGCCGGACGCCCAGTCTTCCCTCGGCCACCAGCCGGTCGGGCACGCTGCTGGCCCAGTCGCCGGCATGGACGGTACCGACGGACAGCGGGTAGGGGATGGGGTATTCGGACATGAGCGGGTCGGCGCCGACGTTGCGGCGGGCCTCCAGACGGGCGAGCGCGCGGTGGATGGGCAGATATGCGTCGATGGCGCTCACTCCCACGTATCTGGTGCTGCCGTGGGTGGCCCGGCCGGGTACGTGGATGCGAAAGGTCAGGGCGCCGGCGTTCGCCGTCATGACCGCGCCGCTGGTCGGTTCGGTGATGATGCAGACGTCGCCGGTGTGGCCGCGTTGGAGGGTACCGAACGCCCCGAGTCCGCCGTCCTCTTCGCTGACCACGAAATGCGCGGACACCTGGCCGCGGAGCTTTGCGCCCGCCTCCCGTATCGCGGCCAGGGCGGCGAGTATCGCCACCACCCCCGCCTTCATGTCGCACGCTCCTCGTGCGTGCACCACGTCCCCGGTGACCCGGGGGCGGAAAGGGTCGCCCTCCCAACGCGCCAGGTCTCCGGAAGGGACGACGTCGACGTGCCCCTGGAGGATCAGGGTCGGCCCGTCGCCCTGGGGCACCGTGCCGCCCACCAGACCCCACGCCTCGGTGCGCGGGGCCTCGCTGCCGGGAAAACGGGGATGGTCCCGTAGCTCGGGCAGGTTCATGGACCACAGGTCGACATCGAGGTCCATGCGCTTCAGATGCCGGGCCAGGACGTGCTGAACCTCGGACTCCGCGGCGCTGCCCGTCACGCTCGGAACCACGAGAAGTTCCAGCAGCAGCCGGGCGATGGCCGCCTCGTCCACCGCGGCCAGTGCCGAGGCTTCCACATCGCTCAGGCTTGCTGCCATCTCACCACTGCTCCCCGCACGTGACATCAGGACAAGCCGGAGACTATGTTCGGCGGACAGCGCAAGCAATCGCCATGTGCTGCTGCCTACTGTCGCTTTCTTGCAATGTCAGCGGTCCCCTGGCGATTTCTTGCGCCGGGCCGCAGGTTCTGACGTCTGGAGTGAGGTCATGGACGCCATCGATCAAGCGATCATCCGGTACGTGCTGCACGACGCGCGGGCCACATACGCCCAGATCGGCAAGGCGTCCGGGCTGTCCGCGCCCGCCGCCAAGCGGCGTCTGGACCGCCTGGTGGCTACCGGAGCGATCCGCGGTTTCACGGCTCTCGTCGATCCTCAGGCCTTGGCCTGGCATACCGAGGCTTTCGTCGAGGTCTACTGCACCGGCAATCCCACCCCCGCCGAACTGCGCCAGGCCCTGGAGGCCATCCCCGAGGTCGTCGAAGCCTGTACCGTCTCGGGCGCCGCCGACGCAGTCGTCCACATGCTCGCCAAAGACATCCCCCACCTGGAACAGGCCATCCAACGGGTGCGCGCCACCGCTCCCGTGGAACGGACCGAGAGCGCCATCGTGCTCTCCCGGCTGTTGAACCGGCCTCGCGTGTGATCGACACCGTGGGACCAGCGCGAGTGCCGCGGCCGGCGTCCGCCGGCCTCGGGCCGACGCAGCAAACCGGTGGTCGCCTCGGTGGCTACTGACTTCCTCGGGTTGTTCTCGGCTGCCGGGTGAGGGTCAGTCTGGTGTCGGCCAGGCAGCCGTCGATGAGGTCGGGCCGGAGCTGGATATGACGTAAGCCCCGGCGGAGGGTGCGTTCGAGGTGCTCGTCGTCGGTGAAGGCGGTGTTGGCCAGCGGTCCGGGCCGTAACAGCGACCAGACATCCTCGACCGGATTCAAGTCCGTTGCACAGGAAGGAAGTTGGATGATAGTGAGCCAGTCGTGTGCGGCCGCGTACTGACGCATCCCGGCTGCCCGATGGGTGTTGAGACTGTCCCAGAACAGCACGATAGGTGCCTGGAGTTGGTTGTGAGCCCGCACGGCCAGGTCGCGGTAATCGCTCCAGCCGAAGGTGTCGCGTCCCTTGCCTTTGTGTTTGCGTTGGCGGGGGTCGGCAGATCAACCGGGAGCTCTCGCCCGGCTTGTAGCAGCACATCGCGGCGATCGACCAGCGGCGCCAGGAGCGGCCCCGCACCCACACCACCGGCGTGTGTCCACGCAGGCCCCGGTGCGAGCGCGCGGCGGCGTCATCGCGAACCCGGCCTCGTCCTCGAAGTCGATATACGCGCCCAGGGCCGCCGCGGTCATTCCGCCTGCGGCCACACATCCTTCTTCCACAGCCCAACCGCTAGCTCGTCGCGCTCAAGTGCCCGGCGGGCCGGCGACCGCAGGGATCACCACCCGCCACCACCCCCGACAACACGCCGAGGAAGTCAGTGGACCAGCGTCCGCACTGGCCTCACCGGGCGTTTTCGTTCCGCACCTCGCCCGCATGCCGGGGGAGCGTGCGGGCGCCCCGGAACGCGTGCGTGACGATCTGGATCGCGAGGTCTTGGTCCTGGTCTCGGTTTCCCATACGGCTGTCCGAAGATGACCGGGGGCGGGGCCTGCGGCCCAAGCGCGTGGGGCCGGCGTCCGGTTGGGCGGCCCCGCTGTGTAGCCGGCGAGTTCGGGGCATTTGGTGGGGCTCTCGGCCGACACCGGTGATACCGCGTATCGAGCGAGGGAATTCACTGGGTGGGAACCGGCTTGGACGTCGGCTGCCACTCCCGCCTGATCAGCCCGTAGATCCACGAGTCGGAGACCTCGCCGTTGACGATGCAGTCTTCCCGAAGCGTCCCTTCACGCACGAAGCCGAGCTTCTCCAGCACGCGGGCGGAAGCCGTGTTGCGTGTATCGGCCTCGGCTTGGACGCGGTTGAGGTCCAGCGTGTCGTATGCCCACCGCAGCAGAGCGTGCGCGGCCTCGGTCGCGTAGCCGTGGCCCCACGCCGCCTCGTGGAAGCAGTAGCCGAGCGATGCGCTGCGGTAGTCCGGATTCCACCTGGTCAGGCTGCACCAGCCGATGAACTCTCCGTCGCATTCACGATCTACGGCCAGCCGCGCCCCGGTGCCTTCCTGCGCCATCTGTCGGCAAGCCGTGATGAACTTCTCGGCGCGCCCGCGTTCGCGCCACGGCGGCGCGTCCCAGTAGCGCAGCACGTAGGCGCTGCTGTGCAGTGCGAAGAGGCCGTTCGCATCCTTGTCGTCGAAGGCACGCAGTCGAAGGCGAGCGGTGTGCAACGAGGGGGTGGGCAGCGACGTCCTCACGTTCCCTCCTTTGATCGGTGGCTGTTTCATCAGACATCCGATGCAGGTCACTCGCAACGGGTTTCTTCGGTCTGATCGTTGAAGACCTCCTGTGCCTGTCGCCGGAGTGGCGCGTCATCGTCGACGGATTCCGGCTGCGCTTGGCCCCCGGGGTGGTCTTGTGCTGGTGCCGGGCTTGCGGGCTGGTCGCGTCGCGGAGGTTCCGGGCGGGAGGGAGAGACGTGCGGGGTTCAAGGGGCGGGGGTGACGAGTTTCCAGTGCCTTTCGGAGACGACTTCCACACGGCCATCGGTGACTTTGATCGCGGTGTCGTCATCGATCGCGTAGGCCGGACCGGCGATCTGGGCGGCTCATCGCTGTGCGGCGGCCATGGTGATTTGGGGCCGGTCGGGGCGGTTCAGGTGCGGGAAGATCGAGAAGTCGATCAGTCCGAGTGTGCGGTCGTCAGCGGTGGGCGGTGCCCCGTCGGCGAAGGGCTGCCCGATGCGGGGGGTCAGCACACGAGTTCCAGTACGCCCACGGACTTCCTTCCCATATCGGCCTCGCGCAGGAAATGCCATGGCCCTGGCGGTCCGTAGGAGCTGCCGTAGCCCGCGGTGGGGTGCACAGCGCGTTGCACTGCGCGATCGGTTGGTCCAGGAGGCCGACCAGCGCCTTGTGGATGGTCGGGTTGGTGAGGCCGGCAGACGTGAGAAGAAGTCGCAGGATGCCCCGAACTGGCCGCAGAAGGAACGTGGTTGGCACCGTACCGCCCGCTTTCGAGGACCGGCGTCCACGACGGGAGGTACTGCTCGGGATGCCCGTGGTGCGTGGCTCCGGCCGCGGCCCCCTGGCTCGGGTGACGTCCCGGACCCTGTCCGTGCTGGTGAACGTCACTTCGGCGATCTTCGTCGCCTGCAGTCCAGTGCAGACGTCATCGGTCCGCGTCAGGGCACCCGTTACGCCACGCGCAGACGGTAGGGGCTGCGCGTCTTCAAGTCCTCATGCCGAGCTGGTGCCTTGCTCACGCAAGGCCGCCTCCAGCCGGGTGATGTCCTCCGTGTCCTTCTTGCGGCGGTGCCGTCCCGGGACCCGGACCGGCGTCATCTGCTTGATTCCGATCTGGGCGCGGGGGAGTGATGACCTGGCACCGCTGTGCCCCGACGCAGCCGGCAGAGGCATCGAGCATGCCCTCCGGCCACACTTCCCCCGGCCACGGGCCGTCGGCGACCACAACGCGCCCGATGCGGTCCTGGGCCAGGACGGCGAAGCTGCTCTCCACGCCTTGCTTGCGGAAATCGAGCGGCTGGTCGACAGACGGCCCGAACAGAAGTTCAAAACCGGAACCGAACAGCGGTCAGAACAGAGGAATCCTTCGCCCGGGTGGACCAGTCGATGTCCACACGGTCACGCCTGACCTCGCCATGAAGAAGTCCATGGCCCAGCCCCCGCAACGCGGTAAGTCCCCGCCTCCGAGCTCGATTTCCGGCTGCGGGAGCGGGCGAACGTTGCCCGATGCGGCACCGGTTCGAAGCGTATCGCGGGACCGTTCCCCACCCGGCCGACGTGACGGTAGCGTGATCGACGTGACGGCTGAGTGCGGGACAACAGAGGGCGAGGCCCTGGTCGGCGGCATGCTGAACGCGGGTGCGGTCTTCCGTCGCGGTGCCCTGGTGGAACGCCCGGCGCCGCGCACCGCGCGGGCCCTGCACGGCCATCTCCTCGCGCTCGAAGAGCAGGGGTTCGACGCGGCTCCCCGGCCGGTCCGGCTCACCGCCGACGGCCGCGAGCAGCTGACCTTCATCCCGGGCTATGTTGCTCTGCCGCCCTATCCCGGCTGGGCGATGACCGAGACCGCGCTGAGATCGGTGGGAAGCCTGCTGCGACGCCTGCACGGCTATCGAGGTTGACGCATCCGCTGAGTGGCCCCGGTCCCTGGCCGACCCGGCGGGAGGAACGATGCTGTGCCACAACGATGTGTGCCCGGAAAACGTCGTCTTCAGCGACGGCCAGGCCGCAGCGCTGATCGATTTCGACCTGGCGGCTCCCGGCCGGGCCGTATGGGACGTCGCCATGACCGCCCGCTACTGGGTCCCCCTCCTCGATCCCGCCTCCGCGGCGGTCTTCTATCCGGCGGGGCTGGATGCCCCGCTGCGACTGCGGATCCTCGCCGACGGCTACCGTCTCTCCTCCAAGGAGCGCGCGGAACTGCCCGGCGTCATCGAACAGGTCACGGCCTCCTGCCGGGCCTTCGTCGGCGACCGGGTGGCCGACCATGACCCCGTCTACACCAAGGCCCTGTCCGAGCACGGTGGTTGGCGGCGGTGGGACCGCATCCAGGAGTGGCTGGCGGCCCACCGCGAGAGGTTCACGGCTGCCCTGCTGGAATGAGGAGCTCGGAGGTTCAAGCACAAGCTGAGCGCCTGTCTTTGAACGCGTGTTCGCGTGCCGTGTGGCTTGTTGACGGCGTTGCGGGTGGTCTGACGGCTGGGTGGGGGAGTGCAGTGGCCGTGCGAGGCCGAAGTGCGCGTGCCGGTGCCCTTAGACCGTGTCCCATGCGGTGAGGCGGACGGGTCGCTTGTAGCAGCACAGGGCTGCGGCGAGTCCGAGAAAGACACCTCAGGCGCTCAACGTGTCAAGCTGCGGTGCTGAGTTCGACGGGGAAGGCAGTGGGTTCGTCGAACAGCTTGCGGTGCTGGAGGCAATGGTAGAGCTGACCGAGCATGCGGTTGAAGAGGTTCCTTTGGGCGGCTGCATTCCAGTCTCCGTGGTCGTCGCGGCGCCTGCGGTAGTGGGCTTTGGCGCCAGGTGAAGCGGTGATGGCGGAGACGCTCAGAGGTAGCCAGCGTGGTTCAGGCGGTCGTTCTTCACCCACCGTCGGGTGATGCTCGACTTCTTGCCGGAGGCCCTGGTGATGGGCGAGGCGCCTGCGTATGCCTTCAGACTGCGGGCGTCGGCGAAGCGGTTGCGGTCGTCTCCGATCTCGGCGAGCACCCGGGCACCGAGCTGGATGCCGAGTCCGGGAAAGCTGAGGATGATCTCAGAGTGCGGGTGCTGAGGGAAAACTTCCTCCACCGCCTCGGCCAGCTCGGCGGCTGCGATGCAGGCGCCTTCCAGCTGGACCCGGAGCACGAACATCTGTTTGCCGAGCGCATCCTCCACCGCCGACGGCTGGTGCGCACAGTCGGCGCGGAAGATCTCCCGGAGCCGTTCGGCCTCGGCTTCGATGCCCCGTTGGTGGTGGCCGGCGCGCCTGAGTGTGGCCTGCAGCTGCGTGCGCGTCAGCCGAGAGGCCCGCGTCCGTGTCGGAGCCGCCTTGAGAAGTTCATGCGCCGGCCGAACTCCGACGGCCTTATCGGCGGACCCCGCAGAGGGCGGCCGCGATACGGAACAGCTGAACGCGTTCCGATGGGCAATTCTCCTGCTCGTCGTGGTAATCGATTGCACAGCGGTAAATCTTCTGAATCATGCAGTCGGCGGCGTCGGCCGAACCGAGCATGAGTTGGCAGAACAGCCGCAGCTGCGCGTGCAGCGCGGCGTCGTGCCTTTCGGTCTTTTCCTGTTCGGTCATGCGTTGCCTTGGTCAGAGTCCGAACAGCGGAAACAGCCCAGAGCCGTGGAACGCGACGATCCGGCTGACGCCCTCGGCGGTGACTGTCAGTACGTGCAGTGCGTGTGGACGGCGCACACCGTCACGGCCGCGGGCGTACACCGCGAAGGCGGGCTGTCCATTGGCGGAGGTGGCGACCAGTTCGGCTGGACCGATTATCCGCATCTGCCTGAGCAGAAAAGCCACGATGGTGTCGCGGCCTTCGAACCAGGTCGCGATTGGCGGCATTTCCCATCGTGCGTCTTCGGTCAGTACCGCGACGAGTTGATCGACGTCCGCGGTTTCGAATGCGTTGACGTAGCGGTCGAGTAGGGCTCGCTGCCGTGGTTCGGCGGGTTCGGTCAGACCGTCCTCGCTGAGCGGAACCTGCGCACGCGCTCGCTGCAGCGCGCTGTTGACGGCCGCTGCCGTCATCTGCAGCAGTTCCGCGGCCTCGGTGGTCCGCCACTGCAGCACGTCGCGCAGGATCAGCACGGCTCGTTGCCGCGGTGGTAGCTGTTGGAGTGCTCCGATCAGGGCGAGCCGCATGGTCTGTCGTTGCACCACAACGGTTGCTGGATCGGTCGGCGCGGTGGCGAAGAGAAGGTCGGGCATCGGCTGCAGCCACGACACCTCCGAGGTTGGCTCGACCAGCCTGGCCTCCGGGCGTGTCTCGGGGGCGCCGAGATCGGCCGGCAGCGGCCTGCGCCTGCTCTTTTCCAGCGCTTTGAAACACGCCCGGGTCGCGATGCGGTAGAGCCAGGTGCGCAACGACGATCGGCCCTCGAACCCGTCGTATCCCCGCCAGGCGTCGAGAAAGACGTCCTGAACCACTTCTTCGGCCTCGTCGACCGAACCGAGCAAGCGGTAGCAGTAAGCGAGCAGCTCTCGTCGGAACGGTTCGCTCAGCCGTCCGAAGTCTTCGTTGCCGGCCTGCGTCTCAGTCATACTGTGCATGATCCGCGCCCCGGGTCGACGGTGCAGGGATGGCTGGCCGGCATCGTCGGGCCGTATTCGTCGTGTCGGTTCAGCCACGGGTATCGCGGCACCTGGGAGTAACCTGCCGGGGAGTCCTCCCAGTCCTCCCAGTCCTCCTGGCGTCCGAGCGCGGTGAAGTCGAGGGAGTTCAACGTTCCACCGATCAGTTCGTGTTCGCGATCGTTGATGAAGTAGGTGCGGTAGACGCTGTCGCTGTCGCGGACGAAGGCATTCGTGCCGTACCACTCGGCCACGCCGAAGTCGGCGGCGAAGCCGCCGGTGTACCACGGTATGACCCAGCCCATGCGCGCTTTCACCCGCTCGATATCGGGTTGCGGTACGGATGAGGCAAAGGCCAGCGTGGTGTTGCGGGCGTTGAGCTGCGCGAGATGGGCGACCTGGTCGGCCATCAGCGAGCAGCCGACGCACGCGTGGTCGGGCCAGCCCG
The DNA here is from genome assembly GCF_040682555.1 of Streptomyces sp. NPDC051172. Lineage (NCBI taxonomy): Bacteria > Bacillati > Actinomycetota > Actinomycetes > Kitasatosporales > Streptomycetaceae > Streptomyces > Streptomyces sp. NPDC051172. Next base: position 2,143 of record NZ_JBFBBE010000197.1, on the reverse strand, counting down.
ACAACCCCGGCTCGAAGAAGGCGCGGTAGAGCAACAGCTGACCGCGGCCGTCGAACAAGTCGGGCAAGCGGACCGTCCCGTTCGGCCCGGTGAAGACGTATTCCTGGTCGACCTTCAGCCACGGCATCCGCCTGCGGTCAGCAGCCAGGGCCTCCCGGGCGCGAGTCAGGTCCTTCTCCGCCGCCAACAGCCACAGGCACGCGGCCTTCCATTCCGCTGGCGTGACGACCCCGGCCCGGTGGGTGTTGTTCATCGTGACGTCCTTGTGCAGGAGGAAATTCGGCTCAACAGACGGTGATGTCGGCCATGTCGATGGCGACCAGGACAATCCGGTCGTCGCCCATGGGGGCGTACGCCCGTCGGGTGGCTGGCACGATGATGCCGTCGATGTCGCGGTAGTCGGCGGCGTAAAGCTGTGACTCGGTTCCCGGATCGACGATGTCGATGGTGAAGTCGTGGCGGCGCAGCAGCCCGTCCGGGCCGAAGCAGAACACCTGCTTGCGGGTGTGGGACTTGATGTGGTCGGGGAAGGTCACGTGCAGCCGCCGCCAGGTTTCACCATCGGCCTCGATGGGCGCGATCTCTTTGCAGACGAACCCGGGCCACGTGAACAGGAACGGCGTGTTCACGTACGTCCACAGTGCTTCCCCGGTGAAGTACGCGAGATGCAGGTCGTCCCACGGCGTCTCGAACTGGTGGCCGTCAAACGACCGTTCAGGCTCGTCGCGCGCGTCGACAACCGTGCCGTCAGCCTGCCGAAGGACGACCCGGTCGGGTTGGAAGACCGACCGGCGGTTCTGACCGACGAAGTCCATGGTCAGCCGTTCCTGTGTGGTGTCCACTTCGAAGCGGACGTCCCTCAGTGCGTCAGCCTTCCCCTTGACCTGCCAGAAGGCCCCGGTGATGGCGGCGTCGACACGGATCGACCGAATCCGGTTCCACCGGTCCAAACCACCATGCGCGGCGACCGCGGTCGCGAGTAGATCGTTCATCGCCTTGCTCCTCTGCTGGGGTGCCCCGGCCGCCGATGTGGCGGCCAGGCGTGTTGTGCTCAGTCGACGATGAGTCCGCCGGTCAGGTTGGCGACGGTTCCGGTCATGGCGGCTGCCCGGTCGGAGGCGAGGAATACCGCGACCGAGATGAGTTCGGCCAATACGGTGGGGCGCTTGCGGTGGGTCATCGCGGCGGCGGCGGCGATGAGCTGGTCTTTGGGGATGCCCACCGCGTCGGCGTGCAGCCCGTACACGACGTCGATGACCGGTGTCCCGATCAAGCCCGTGGTGCGCAGGCAGATCGAGCGGACGCCGTGCTGGGCCCATTCGGCGGACAGCGCGCGGTTGAGGGCTTCCATCGCCGCCCAGCCGACGCTCATGCCGCCGACCAGGGGCAGACTCACGCGGGCGGGTTCGGGTGTATTCATCATGATCACTCCCGAGCCCCGGGGGATCATGTGCCGTGCGGCGGATTTCGCGGTCACGAAGTGCGCCTGGGCATAGGTCGTGATCGGTCGCATGAAATTGTCGACCGGTAGGTCGGTGAACGGGATTCCCTGTAGTCCCCTCGGTGAGATTCCGATCGCGTTGAACGACACGTCGATGCTGCCGACGTCGGCCACGACGGCATCGAGGTGTTCCATGACGGATTTCTCGTCCAGGGCGTCGACCGCAGCGGTCTTGACGGCTCCGCCCGCAGCGGCGATTCCCTTGGCGACGGTGTTGATGGTGTCGAGATTTCGCCCGGTCAGGAAGACCGTGGCACCTTCGTCGGCGAATCCGCGGGCGACTGCACCGCCGACCGCTCCGCCGCCGCCGTAGACGACCACGTTCTTGTTTTCCAGCAACATATCCTTCTCTTTCTTGTGATTCACGCCAGCGCGTGAAGTCCGCGTCCGTTGAGCTCGTATGCCCGCAGCTGGTCCCGGTTGTCGGTGTCCTCGCACAGTCGCGCGATCTCGGCACCGACAATGGCCGGCGTGAGCAGCGGTTCGAGTGCTGTGGTGAATGTGGCGGTGTCGATTCCCTGACGCTGGGCGTAGGCGGCGACACCTGAGCCTCGATCCACCGCGTGAATATTGATCACGGGTGTCGGGCGGGTTGCGGGTGTTTCTTCGGGGTGCGGGCAGCGGTGATCGCCGGGTGGCCGT
>NZ_JBFBBE010000196.1:0-11149 GCF_040682555.1 Streptomyces sp. NPDC051172 | reverse complement strand
TCGTTCGACATGATCTGCAGGCCCGGACGGGCCAGCTCGGCGCGCATCAGCAGCGCCATCACGCCGCCGATCAGGAAGAACGCGAACGACGTGACGAGGTAGAGCGTCCCGATCGTCTTGTGGTCAGTGGTGGTGAGCCACTTGATGACCACGTTGCCGGGCTGCTTGCGCCGGACCGGCAGCTCGTCCGCGTAGTGGGACTCTGCCGCGGCGCCCTGGGGTTCGTTGACGATGCTCACAGGTTGTTCGTCTCCCGGTTCTTCTCGTGGCTCGTCTGCGCGATGCCGGCGGGAACGTAACCGGTCTGCCCCTTCTTGGCGAGGTCCTTGAGGTGCTGCTCGTAGCGCTCCGGGGAGACGACCTTCACGTTGAACAGCATCCGGGAGTGGTCGACGCCGCAGAGCTCGGCGCACTTGCCCAGGAAGGTGCCCTCCTTGTTGGGGGTCACCTGGAAGGAGTTGGTGTGGCCCGGGATGACGTCCATCTTCATCAGGAACGGCACCACCCAGAAGGAGTGGATGACGTCACGCGAGGTCAGGACGAAGCGGACCGTCTTGCCCTTGGGCAGCCACAGCGTCGGACCCGGGTTGCCGGTCTGCGGGTTCCTCGTGGCAGGCGTACCGACGTCGTAGACACCGCCTGCGTTCGCCGGGAACGCGTTCTTGAACCGGTCCGGAATGCCGGCCAGGTTCTGGTCGGTCTTCGCGTCACCGGTGACACCGGGCACGGGCTCGATGTAGTTGAAGCCCCAGCTCCACTGGAAGCCGACGACGTTCACGGTGACGTCGGGCTTCTTGTCGGAGAGGCTGAGCAGCTTCGACTCGTCGCGGGCCGTGAAGTAGAACAGCACCGAGACGATGACGAGCGGAACCACCGTGTACAGCGCCTCGATCGGCATGTTGTACCGGGTCTGCGGAGGAACTTCGACCTTCGTGCGGCTGCGCCGGTGGAAGAAAGCACTCCACAGGATCAGGCCCCACACCAGCACGCCGGTGGCGAGCGCGGCTGCCCAGGAGCCCTGCCACAGGGAGAGGATCCGCGGAGCCTCTTCCGTGGTCGGGGTGGGCATACCAAGGCGGGGGAAGTCCTTGTATGTGCAACCGGTGGCGGTCGCCAGGACCAGGCCCGCGGTCATTGCCTGCAGCAGCTTCCGCCGCATCGGGCGCCGCGGCGAGCGGTCGGAGCCGTTGGGACTCACGTAGCGCCTTCCCGAGAGTCTCGCCCGCGCGGTTGGCTGCGGCCTGCCTTCTTCGGTGGTCGGTCGCCGCCCTGCGTCGGGCAGGGGTTTGGATGTTTATGCGGACCAAACCCTAGCCGACGCGTTCCGGGGGGTCGCGGGGAGGGGGGCCTATGCAATGGGGTGGTTCGCTGGTTTGGCGGGTGCGGGCCGTATGTGGCTTGTCGCGCCCCGCGGCGGAGCCGCTCATGTCACCGTCCCGCGCCCCTTGAGGCCACTGCAGTGAACGGCGGTTTAGCGTTGCTGTGTGGGCTACTTCGACGCTGCTTCCAGTGCTCCTCTTCATCCCGTTGCCCGGCAGGCTCTGCTGGCCTCCCTGGATGAAGGGTGGGCCGATCCCGCACGGCTTTACCGAGAAGGGCGGCGTGCTCGGATGCTGTTGGATGCGGCCCGTGAGGCTGCCGCCGAGGCGGTGGGATGCCGTCCTGACGAGCTGGTCTTCACCTCATCCGGCACTCGGGCCGTACACAGTGGTGTCGCGGGGGCGTTGGGTGGGCGTCACCGGGTTGGGCGTCACCTGATCGTGTCAGCGGTCGAACATTCCTCGGCGCTCCATGCGGCCGACGCGCACGAGGCCGGCGGTGGGAGCGTCACGCAGATCGAGGTGGACCGGCTGGGCCGGGTGACACCAGCGGCGTACGCGGCCGCCCTGCGCCCGGACACCGCGCTGGCCTGTCTTCAGTCGGCCAACCACGAGGTGGGGACCGAGCAGCCGGTGGCCGAAGTGGCTGCCGTGTGCCGGGAGTCCGGTGTGCCGTTGCTGGTGGACGCGGCGCAGTCGCTGGGGTGGGGGCCGGTGGAGGGCGGCTGGTCGCTGCTTGCGGCCAGTGCGCACAAGTGGGGCGGGCCCTCGGGGGTGGGGCTGCTCGTCGTACGAAAAGGTGTGCGGTTCGTGTCGCAAGGGCCCGCGGACGAGCGGGAGTCGGGGCGGGCCGCCGGGTTCGAGAATCTGCCGGGGATCGTGGCGGCGGCCGCCTCGCTCCGGGCGGTGCGGGCGGAGGCGGCGCAAGAGGCGATACGGCTGCGGGAGCTGACGGAGCGGATCCGGGTGCGGGTGCCGCGGTCGGTGCCGGACGTGGAGGTGGTCGGGGATCCGGAGCGGCGGCTGCCCGGGATCGTCACCTTCTCCTGTCTCTATGTCGACGGGGAGACACTGCTGCACGAGCTGGACCGGGAGGGTTTCTCCGTTTCCTCCGGGTCGTCCTGCACCAGCAGCACGCTGACGCCCAGCCATGTGTTGAGGGCGATGGGGGTGCTGAGTGAGGGGAATGTGCGGGTTTCGCTGCCGATGGGGACGCCGGAGGAGGACGTCGAGCGGTTCCTGGCGGTGCTGCCGGGGGCGGTGGCGGTGGTGCGGGAGAAGCTGGGGGCGCCGGTCGCGGCGGCGGCCGTGCAGCAGGACGACGCGCTGGTCGTCGACGCGCTCGGCAAGCGCTGCCCGATTCCCGTCATCGAGCTCGCCAAGGTCATCGGGGACGTGCCGGTGGGCGGCACGGTGCGCGTCCTGTCCGACGACGAGGCGGCGCGGCTGGACATCCCGGCGTGGTGCGAGATGCGGGGCCAGGAGTACATGGGTGAGGAGCCGGCGGACCACGGTGCCGCGTACGTGGTCCGCCGGGTGTCGTAGGTCAGGCCAGGTGCTTCTGGACCTCGGCGGCGGCCTCGTCGCCGTAGGCCTTGGCGAACCGCTCCATGAAGTGGGCGCGCCGCAGCTGGTACTCCTGGGTGCCGACCGTCTCGATGACGAGCGTGGCGAGCATGCAGCCGACCTGGGCGGCGCGCTCCAGGGAGACGCCCCAGGCGAGGCCGGAGAGGAAGCCCGCGCGGAAGGCGTCGCCGACGCCCGTGGGGTCGGCCTTGCGCTCCTCCTCCGCGCAGCCGACCTCGATCGGGTCCTCGCCGGCCCGCTCGATACGGACGCCTCGGGAGCCGAGGGTGGTGACGCGGTGGCCCACCTTGGCGAGGATCTCGGCGTCGCTCCAGCCGGTCTTGGTCTCGATCAGGCCCTTCTCGTACTCGTTCGAGAAGAGGTACGTGGCGCCCTCCAGCAGTATCCGGATCTCGTCGCCGTTCATCCGGGCGATCTGCTGGGAGAAGTCGGCGGCGAAGGGGATGGACCGGGAGCGGCACTCCTCGGTGTGGCGGAGCATCGCCTCCGGGTCGTCGGCGCCGATCAGGACCAGGTCGAGGCCGCCGACGCGGTCGGCGACGGTCTTCAGCTCGATCTGGCGGGCCTCGCTCATGGCACCCGTGTAGAAGGAGCCGATCTGGTTGTGGTCCGAGTCCGTGGTGCACACGAAGCGGGCGGTGTGCAGGGTCTCGGAGATACGGACCGAGTCGGTGTCGACGCCGTGCCGGTCCAGCCAGGCGCGGTACTCGTCGAAGTCGAAGCCGGCGGCGCCGACCAGGATCGGGGTCGTGCCGAGCTGACCCATGCCGAAGGCGATGTTGGCGCCGACGCCACCCCGGCGTACGTCGAGGTTGTCGACCAGGAAGGAGAGCGAGACCGTGTGCAACTGGTCCGCGACGAGCTGGTCGGCGAAGCGGCCGGGGAAGGTCATGAGGTGGTCGGTGGCGATGGAGCCGGTGACTGCGATGCGCACGGCGGGGACTCTCCTGTGAGAGACGGGAGGGCGGATGGACAGTTCACGCTACCGGGTCGTAGCCGGGCTCTGAAGTGGCCAAAACTACCCGATAGTAGATCTTTCTCGGTCGGCTGCCGCGTGCATACGGTTCCGGTATGACGAACCTGAAGGTCCATGCCCCGGTCCCGGTCGACCTGGAAGGCGACCTTGCGTCGCTGCGCGGCGACTGCGCCCGGATGGTCCCCCACTGGGCCGCCCCCGACCGCATCACTTCCCGCCCGGTCTCCCCGTCCCTCATCCACGGCGTGATCGTGCCGCCGAAGTCGGCCCGCCTGCTGGACTCGATGTCGGACTACGGCGACTGAGCACGGGTCTGCAAGTCCGCTGCGGCCCGGTGGCCGCGCCGGCGCATCTGAAGGGAACCGCGCGCTCCTCCGCTGCGTCCCATCGCCGTCCCCCGCCAAGGGGATGTGCGACACGACTCTCCCGCAGTCCTTTTTGACAGGGTCGGGTCAGGGTCACAGGACAGCTGTGCAGGCGAAGGAGCGATGCGGTGAACACCGAGCGACCCGACAACGACGCCCCGGACGAGAACGGCACCGCCGGCTCCGCCGAGGAGCAGGGTGCCGTGGAGGAGCAGGGTGCCGTGCGCGCCGGGGCTCCGGGCGTCACGGAGGGCGACGCGGACGCTCCTGGGGAGGAATCCGGCACCGAACGTGGTGGCGCCGAGGCCGAAGAGGGGGGCGCCGAGGCCGAGGCGACCGGTGCGGGCGAGGAAACCGGCCCGGGCGAGGAAACCGCCGTGGACGGGGCGACCGCCAAGGTCGAGGGACCCGACGCCGGCGCGGAGAAGACGGGGGCCGAAGAGGGGGGCGCCGAGGCCGAGGCGACCGGTGCGGGCGAGGAAACCGGCCCGGGCGAGGAAACCGCCGTGGACGGGGCGACCGCCAAGATTGAGGAACCCACCGCGGCCGAGGCCGAGCAGATCGCCGCGGTCGGGACGACCGCCGGGACCGGAGAAGCCGCCGTGGTCGGAGCGACCGCTCCGGTCAAGGAGACCGAGGTGGCCGTGGAGACCGCGGCCGCCAAGGCTCCGGCGGGCGACGAGGGCGGCGCTGAGGTTCACGACGCCACGCCTGATCCGGAGGCGGAGGAGCCCCGTGCGTCCAGGCGCCGCTCCCCCGTGCTCATCGCCTCCGTCGCCGCTGCCGTGCTCCTGGTGGGCGGCGGCGGGGCGTACCTCACCGCATCGGCCTCCGGCGGCTCCGGCGGGCGTACCGGCTCCGGGGCCTCCGGTGACGGCACCACTCCCCCGCCGCTCGCGCTCGACGGTTACTCCGAGGGTGGTACGAACGGGATCGCGCCCGGGGAGCCCAACCCGTACGGCGTGCAGTACAAGGCCGACGGCGCCCTGCCCGACGGGCCGGACTCGGCGCCCGTGTACCGGGCGGCCGGTGAGGTCACCAAGGACGAGGTGGCGCGGCTGGCCAAGGCGCTCGGGCTGGACGGGACGCCGGTGGCGCAGGGGCAGGCCTGGCAGGTCGGGTCCGCCAAGGACGGATCCGGGCCGAGTCTGGTGGTGGACAAGCAGGCGCCGGGGACGTGGACCTTCCACCGGTACGCGGCCGGCACCGACGCCTGTCGGAGCGCCGTGGCATGCACGAAGGACCCTGCGAACCCGGCCGGCGGCACGGTGAGCGAGGCCGTCGCGAAGAAGGCCGCGGCGCCGGTACTGAAGGCGGCCGGCCAGGACGACGCGAAGGTGGACGCGGGCCAGGTCATGGGCGCCCAGCGGGTGGTGAACGCGAACCCCCTGGTCGGCGGGCTGCCCACCTACGGCTGGACGACCGGGCTGACCGTCGGCGCCCAGGGCGAGGTGGTGGGCGGCAGTGGGCAGTTGAAGGCGCCGGTGAAGGGCGACACGTATCCCGTGCTGGGTGCGCAGAAGACGCTGGACCTGATGAACTCGGCGCCCACGACCGACCACCGCATGGGCATCGGCGGCTGCGCCAGCCCCGTACCGCTGAAGGACCGGCTGGAGGCGCCGTGCGGGCAGTCGACGTCCGGGGCCGGTGCGACGCCGGCGAAGCAGACCGTGGCCGTGGACGGTGCGGTCTTCGGGCTGGCCGTGCATGCGGTGGACGGGCGGCAGGCACTGGTGCCGTCCTGGCTGTTCCAGGTGAAGGGCACGGGCGCACAGAACGGCTTCACGGTGACGTATCCGGCCGTCGACCCGAAGTACCTGGCCTCGAACTCGACGAGCGCGCCGGGCAGCGGGCCGTCCTCGGCGCCGGCCACCCGTGACGTCAAGGTGGACTACTACATCGCCGGGGGCAAGGACCTGACCGTGAGTTTCACGGGCGGTGTGTGCGCCGACTACGAGGCGACGGCGAGCGAGAGCTCCGACCAGGTGACCGTGAAGGTGACCGAGACGCCGTGGAAGGGCAAGATCTGCATCATGATCGCCAAGGCGATCGAGAAGACGGTCCACCTGGAGAAGCCGCTGGGCGACCGGAAGGTCGTCGGCACCGACGGCAAGCAGATTCTGCCGCCGAACCCGGGGCAGCGGCTGCCGCAGAAGACGGCCGGGGTGCAGTAGCCCGCCTGATACGCGAAGGCGGCGGCCCTGTCGGAGGGGGCCGCCGCCTTCGGTTCGTTCAGTTGTTCAGCGAGCCGGGGATCGTGGCTCAGCTGAAGGAGTCGCCGCAGGCGCAGGAGCCCGTCGCGTTCGGGTTGTCGATCGTGAAGCCCTGCTTCTCGATGGTGTCGACGAAGTCGATCGACGCGCCGCCCAGGTACGGAGCGCTCATGCGGTCGGTGACGACCTTGACGCCGCCGAAGTCCTTGACCACGTCTCCGTCGAGGGAGCGCTCGTCGAAGAAGAGCTGGTAGCGCAGGCCGGAGCAGCCGCCGGGCTGAACGGCGACACGCAAGGCCAGGTCGTCACGGCCTTCCTGGTCGAGCAGGGCCTTGACCTTCGCCGCGGCGGCGTCGGACAGGATGATGCCGTCGGTGACGGTGCTGGTCTCGTCCGATACGGACATCTACATCTCTCCCGGGTTGTACGGAGACTGCTTGCCGACTGGTGCAACCGGCAAGGCCGCGGATTCATTCCGGGCCGGGCGCCGTTTTTTGCCGCCTCCTTCATGCTCGCACATGCGATGGCGGGCGGAAAACGGCTCATCGGGATTCATGTCACATCGACGCAATGACCATCGTCAAACTGACGTGAAGCGGGTTATGATAGATAACGTCAGTTCGACGAGAAGGACGGGAAGCGCGTCCGTAGAACGTCCATCCGCAGGACCTCCAGCAGAACCTCCCGCAGAACAGAAAGGGTGCGTGTCGTGACCACCGCCCAGACCACGGAGCTCGACGTACAGCCGACTCCTCTCGCCCTGCTGCTGCTCGGCCGCGAGGCCGACCCGAAGAGCGAGCGGGGCGTCGAGTGCCCCGGCGACCTGCCGTCCCCGTCCGACCCGGACCTGGTGGCGCGCGCCCGCGCGGCCAAGGAGAAGCTCGGCGACAAGGTCTTCGTGCTCGGCCACCACTACCAGCGCGACGAGGTCATCCAGTTCGCCGACGTCACGGGTGACTCGTTCAAGCTGGCCCGGGACGCGGCGGCGCGTCCGGAGGCCGAGTACATCGTGTTCTGCGGTGTGCACTTCATGGCGGAGTCCGCGGACATCCTGACCTCCGACGACCAGAAGGTCGTCCTGCCGGACCTCGCGGCCGGGTGCTCGATGGCGGACATGGCGACGGCCGAGCAGGTCGCCGAGTGCTGGGACGTGCTGACCGAGGCCGGCATAGCCGAGCAGGTCGTGCCGGTCTCGTACATGAACTCGTCCGCGGACATCAAGGCGTTCACGGGCAAGCACGGCGGCACGATCTGCACGTCGTCCAATGCCCAGCGGGCCCTGGAGTGGGCCTTCCAGCAGGGGGAGCCCGATTCGACAAAGGTGCTCTTCCTGCCCGACCAGCACCTCGGCCGCAACACCGCCGTCCGCGACCTGGGCATGTCCCTGGAGGACTGCGTCGTCTACAACCCGCACAAGCCGAACGGCGGGCTGACGGCGGACGAGCTGCGCGCCGCGAAGATGATCCTGTGGCGCGGCCACTGCTCGGTGCACGGCCGGTTCTCGCTGGACTCGGTGAACGACGTGCGCGAGCGCATCCCGGGCGTGAACGTCCTGGTCCACCCGGAGTGCAAGCACGAGGTCGTGGCCGCGGCGGACTACGTCGGCTCGACGGAGTACATCATCAAGGCCCTGGAGGCCGCGCCCGCCGGGTCCAAGTGGGCCATCGGCACAGAGCTCAATCTCGTACGACGGCTCGCGAACCGTTTCGCGCCCGAGGGCAAGGAGATCGTCTTCCTCGACAAGACGGTCTGCTTCTGCTCGACCATGAACCGCATCGACCTGCCCCACCTGGTCTGGACGCTGGAGTCGCTGGCCGAGGGCAATCTGGTCAACCGGATCGAGGTCGACAAGGAGACGGAGGCGTTCGCGAAGCTGGCGTTGGAGCGGATGCTGGCGCTGCCGTAGCCGTCTGTGCCGCTGTCACCCCGGGACGGGTTTCCGCTCGGGGTGCGCGGGGTCCAGGCTGAAAACGGTGCCGTCCGGGGTGCTCACGACCAGCGCGCCGCCGTTCAGCAGCACCTTGGACTTGGTCACGTCACCGCTCGCGAGCTGGTCGGCACGTGCGCCCGTCTCCCACAGCAGCGTGCCCTTGCGGGTGTCGAGGGCGGCGACCCGGCCGCTGGTGCTGGCCAGGTAGAGGGTGCAGGTGCGGGAGTCGTACGTGGGCTGTCCCGAGCCCTCGACGTCGGTGCGGGTCTGCCACAGCGGTTTCCCGGTCAGCGGGGACACGGCGGTCACCCGGCCGTTGGCCTGGGTGATCCACAGGGTGTCGGCGGCCAGCCGCACCGAGCCGTCGTAGACCGTCGTCAGCTTCGTCGTGGTGGCCGAGCCGGTGTCCGGGTCGAGCAGCCGGATCTCGCCGAACTTCAGGTCCTCGGGGCGCGCCGGGCCGGTTGTGCCGCCGACCACGAAGGCCAGCCGGCCGCCGACGGTGCCGAGCAGGCTGCTCGTGTACGGGGTCTTCAGGCGCCGGAGCACCGATCCGTCGGACTTGTTCAGCTCCAGGAGTACGGCGCCCTGGGTCGCGTCGTCCGGGAAGCACTGGGCATACAGGCGGGAGCCGGCCGTCGTGAACTGGCAGTAGTCGCCGGAGGGCAGCTGCAGGGTCCAGCGGTCGTTTCCGGTGCGCGGGGAACGGGCCGTCACCAGCCGGCCGGTGGGGTCGGGGGTCAGGACGAGGTCGCCGGAGACGATCTGGTCGACGGTGGCGTTGTTCCGTTGCCGGGCCCACAGCTGCTCGCCGCTCCTGGTGTCGAGGGCGACGATGGCGGCCTTGGAGCTCCCGTCGGCCCCGTAGACGTAGTGCTGGAGGAGCATCGCGTCGTCCCGCACCCCGAGGAGTTCGAAGTTGTCCCGCGCCTTGTCCGCGCCCTCGGCGGAGGTCGCGAGCGCGGAGCGCCAGACGGTGGCGCCGGTACGGCCGTCCAGACGGACCGGGAGGATGTTGTTGCCCGCGCAGTAGACCGCGTTCTCGTACGTCTGGCAGCTGGCGTCGCCGGCGTCCGCGCTGTCCTTCGCGAGCGGGTTGACCTCGCCCCGCTGTGCCGTCTCGTACGTCGTCGTCTGCCAGGGCTGCCAGCCGCTGGGGAGCGCCGCCCAGCGGGAGTCCGCGGACGAGGCGGAACTCGCCGCCGGCGAGCCGTCCGGGAAGCCCGGCCCGAAGCGTATGTACCACCCCGTCCCCAGGGCCAGCACGCCCACCGCGCAGGCCACCACCGGCAAGGGGCGGACCCTGCGGCGTCGCGTGCGCCCGGACCGGGTGGCCTTTCCGGGCCCCGCGCCGCCGGTCCCGGCACAGGTCTCCTCGAAGGTCCTCGGGTCGGCGAGGCGGAGGGTCGTGGGGTCCGGATCCATGGGGTCGGGCTCGGGCAGGGCTTCGGCGAACTCCTTCGCCAGTACGTCCAGTTGGGGCCGGCCGGCGGCGTCCTTGACCAGACAGCGCTCCAGGACCGCGCGCAACGGGACCGGTACGCCGCTCAGTTCGGGCGGCTCGTGGACGACCCGGAAGGCCGTGAGGTACGGGCTGTCGGCATCGAAGGGGCCGCGTCCGGTGGCCGAGTGGACCAGGAGCGCGGCGAGCGAGAAGACGTCCGAGGCGGGTCCGACCGTGCGGGCGTCGATGAACTGCTCCGGTGACATGAAGGGCGGGGTGCCGATCATCTGGCCGGTCTCGGTGAGGGTGTTGTGGTTCTCCACCGCGCGGGATATGCCGAAGTCGATGACGCGGGGTCCGTCCTCGGCCATCAGGACGTTGGCGGGCTTGAGGTCCCGGTGCACCACTCCGGCCCGGTGGATGTCCTGCAGCGCCTCCACCAGTCCCAGGGCCAGTCGCCGCAGCTGGGTGCCCTTGAGGGCGCCGTGGTCGCGGATCCGTTCGGCGAGGGAGCTGCCCGCGACGTACTGGGTCGCCATCCAGGGCCGTACCGCCTCCGGGTCGGCGTCCACGACCGGTGCGGTGAAGGCGCCGCTGACCTTGCGGACGGCCTCGATCTCCTGCCGGAAGCGGGCGCGGAAGACCTTGTCCTCCGCGTACTGGGCGTGCACCACCTTGACGGCGACGTCACGGCCCGAGCGTGATCTGCCCCAGTAGACGACCCCCATGCCGCCGGACCCGAGCCGGTCGACCAGTTTGTACCCGCCGACCGACTTCGGGTCGTCCTTGTGCAGCGGCACGCCCGAATCCCCTTCCATGCACGGCAGTTCGAGGCCACAGAATACGTAACGGAGACGGCGGCGACGGGTGGGGCGCCCGAGGGCTCCGAGCCGGTTGTGTCCGACACGCCACTGCTGCACTCCCTGAACTCGCTCACATGGCATGATCGTTCACTTGTGCTATGAGCGATGAGGTCGGGGAGTTCCGGCGCAGTGAGGTGCTGGTGCCGGTGGTGGAGGGCTCACTGGTGTCGGCGGCGGGCGGTGTGCGGTGGCTGTTCGTGTGCACGGACGACGCGGCGCCGGCGCGGTTCGCGGCGGCGCGTGGTGAGGCGGAGCGGGTGGCGGTGTACGGCGCGCGGTTGCTGGACCGGGTCGTGCCTCCGGTGACTGCCCTGTGACGGTGTTGTGGACCGGGACGCCTCTTCGGTCACGCTGTTCAGCGACCCCGAGAACGAGGACTACCGGCAGCACTGCCGGAGCCGTTCGCCTTCGAACTGGACACCGGCGAGTTCCTCTGACTCGTCGTAGAGGCC
>NZ_JBFBBE010000195.1:0-11338 GCF_040682555.1 Streptomyces sp. NPDC051172 | reverse complement strand
CTCCCCCTGTGCGGGCCGCCGCCGGACGCGTAAGCCGCCCGGAACGGGCGGTCGTACGAAAGGACGGGCAGTCCACGTGGCAGCGCACCGAAAACCCAGTCGGCGCTCGCTCAACGGCAGTCCGGCCCGGACGGCGTTCACGATCGCCGTGGCGGGCGCGGCGACCGCGACGGGCTTCGACGGGACCGGCCACGCCGAGCCGGCACTGACGCCGACGCAGGTCAAGGCGGAGGTGGACAAGCTGTACCAGGAGGCGGAGGTCGCCACCGAGAAGTACGACGGGGCGAAGGAGCAGGCGGACGCGGCCGAGCGGCGGCTGTCGGCACTGCGGGACGAGGCGGCGCGCAAGACGGACCGGCTCAACTCGGCGCGGGACGAGCTGGGTTCGATTGCCACTGCGCAGTACCGGGACGGCGGTCTCGACCCGGCACTGCAACTCGCGCTGTCGGACGACCCCGACCACTATCTCGAGGGCGCCGAGTTCGTCGACCGGGCGGGCACCCGGCAGGCGGCGGCCGTGGCGGACGTACGCGAACAGCTGCGGGAGATCGAGCAGTTGCGCGGGGCCGCCCGCATCGAGCTGGCCGGACTCAGGTCGCGGCAGGCAGAGCTGAAACGCGACGAGAAGGTGATCACCGGGAAGCTGGATGCGGCGCGGCGCCTGGTGTCCCGGCTGTCGGCCGCCGAGCGCGCTCGGCTCGGCGACGGCATCCACCGCGCCTCACGGTCCGCCACAGGTGCCCGGGACGGCCTCGTCTCCCTCGGCTCCGCGACCGCCGAGGCGCCCGACTCCCGTGCCGCCGCGGCCCTCTCGTATGCGTACTCCAAGCTGGGCAGCCCCTATGTGTGGGGCGCGACCGGCCCGGACGCCTTCGACTGCTCGGGCCTCGTCCAGGCCGCCTACCGCTCCGCGGGCATCTCCCTGCCCCGCACGACCTACGCCCAGATCGACGCCGGCCGCCGCGTCTCCCGCTCCGAACTGGCCCCGGGTGACCTGGTGTTCTTCTACTCCGGCATCAGCCACGTCGGCATCTACCTCGGCAACGGCATGATGATCCACGCCCCGAACCCGTCGGCGCCCGTGAAGATCGCGCCGGTCGACGAGATGCCGTTCGCGGGCGCCACACGCGTGGTGTGAGCTCCGGACGGTGCCCCTCAGACGAGCCGTCGCGCCGTCGCCCACCGCGTCAGCTCGTGCCGGTTCGACAGCTGCAACTTCCGCAGGACCGCCGAGACATGGGACTCGACCGTCTTCACGGAGATGAACAGCTGCTTGGCGATCTCCTTGTACGCATACCCCCGGGCGATCAGACGCAGCACCTCCCGCTCGCGCTGGGTGAGGCGGTCCAGGTCCTCGTCGACCGGCGGGGCGTCGGTGGAGGCGAAGGCGTCCAGGACGAAGCCGGCCAGACGCGGCGAGAAGACGGCGTCGCCCTCCTGCACGCGGAAGATGGAGTTGACGAGGTCCGTGCCGGTGATCGTCTTGGTGACGTAGCCGCGTGCGCCGCCCCGGATCACGCCGATCACGTCCTCCGCCGCGTCCGACACGGACAGTGCGAGGAAGCGGACGGGCTGCTCGGTGTCCGCCATCAACGCGGCGCAGCGCCGCAGGACTTCGACGCCGCCGCCGCCCGGGAGGTGGACGTCGAGGAGAACCACCTCGGGGCGGGTCGCCGTGATGACCGTGACCGCCTGGTCCACGTCCGCGGCCTCGCCGACGACCTCCACTCCGGTCTCGTCGGTCCGGCCGATCTCGGCCTGGACGCCGGTACGGAACATACGGTGGTCGTCGACGAGGACCACACGCACGTGCCGCTCGCCGGCGCTCCCGCCGGTCGCCTCCACGGGCTCGTTCGCCCCGGTCGGGTCGCTCATCACGTCTTCTCCGCCCTCTCCATCTCCAGCTCGACCTCCGTGCCGCCGTCCGGCACCGCGCGCAGCCGCGCCGTGCCGCCGTGGCGCTCCATGCGGCCGATGATCGATTCTCTGACGCCCATGCGGTCGGCGGGTATCGAGTCCGGGTCGAAGCCGGGGCCGCGGTCCCGGACCGACACGAAGACGGTCTTTCCCTCGACTTCGGCGTAGACCTGTACGGCACCGCCGTCGCCACCGTACTTGGCGGCGTTCACCATCGCCTCGCGCGCGGCCTGCGTCTGCGCGGCGATCCTTTCGTCGAGCGGGCAGTCGCCGACGACGACGACCTCTATGGGGACGCCGTGCTTGTCCTCCACCTCCGCGGCGTTGCGGCGCACCGCGTCGGCCAGGCCGGTGGGTTCGTCGGCCTCGTCCTTGCCGGTGCCCTCGGGCTTGTAGAGCCAGGTGCGCAGGTCGCGCTCCTGGGCGCGGGCGAGGCGGCGCACCTCGTTCGCGTTCTCCGCGTTGCGCTGGATCAGGGTCAGGGTGTGCAGCACGGAGTCGTGGACATGGGCGGCGACCTCGGCGCGCTCCTGCGCGCGGATGCGCATCAGGCGCTCCTCGGAGAGGTCCTGGGTCATACGGACGAGGTAGGGCCCCGCGAGGAGCGTTATCCCGACGAGGACCGCGAGGGCCGCCTGCAGGACGGAGCCCAGGTGGGCGGCGGAGCCCTGGAGCACGAAGATGCCGGAGACGCCGGCGGTGACGAGGAGGACACCGCCTGCCGCGCGCAGCAGGGTGAGCGTGCGCCGGCGGCTGCCGACCTCGACCCAGCGGGCCCGGCGGGCGTTGTCCGCCTGGCGCCAGACGAGGGCGACGCCCGCGCCGACGAGGACGGCGGGCCAGAGGTAGGCCTTGGTTCCGCCGCCCACCTTCACATTGCCCACGAAGACCATGGCCACGACGACCATGAGGAGCAGGGCGACGATCTGGCCCTTGTCCGGCTTGCGGGCGACCAGTCTGCGACGACCGTCCGGCGAGGTTTCGGTACTGACCAGCGACGGTGGTCTCTGGCCGCCGACGCCACCGACGCCGAGCGGCACGAAGAACCAGAACGCGGCATACAGCAGCGCGCCGAGGCCGTCCGCCATGAACAGGCCGACGAACACGAGCCGAACCCAGATGACCGGCAGGCCGAGATGCCCGGCGAGCCCCCGCGCCACGCCACCGAGCCAGCGTCCGTCGCTGCTGCGGTAGAGCTTGCGCGGCGGCCGCGGTTCGACGAGTGGCGCTGCAGCGGCTTCCGGCATGCCATCGATACTCGCAGGGTCGGCGGACAGGGGCATCAGGGTCGACCCCCGAGACACCCCTGATCTTCGAACCCGGGCCTGGTCGAACAGTTCTCGGGCGCCGGCTCAGGGGCGATATCAGGGTCCGGCCAGGGTCGTACCGACTCCCGTCCGAGCGGCTCGGCCGTCACCATGGACACATGACAGATCACGAGCGCGCCGCGACGGGTCCGGGACCCGGCTTCGGCCCGCGCCTCGCTCCGGGCGCCGGGCCGCAGGATGCCGCGCCCGCCGCGGATGCCGCACCTTCCGCCGGGGCGGGGCCCGGTGCGGGGGCGGGCGCACAGGAAGAGGGGGGCGCGGGCACCGAGGCTCCGCGCAGGTTCCGGCGCAACCGCCGGTACAAGGTGCTCGCCGGGGTCTGTGCCGGGCTCGGGCGGCAGTGCGACATGGATCCGGTGATCTTCCGGATCACGCTCGCGGTGCTCTCCGCGACCGGCGGCATCGGCCTGCTCTTCTACGGCTTCGCCTGGCTCCTCATCCCGTACGAGGACGAGGAGGAGAACGAGGTCCGCAAGCTGCTCACCGGCCGGGTCGACGGCCAGGCGCTGACCGCGGTGATGTTCGCGCTGGTCGGCTGCGGGGTGTTCCTGTCACTGCTGAAGAACGGCGGGGTGCTGGCCTTCGCCGTCGTGGTCTCCCTGCTGCTCGCGGGCGCCGGGTACTGGTCGCGGCAGCGTGGCGCCCCCGACCCCGACCCGCTGGCCGCGCAGGCCGTCGCAGACGCCCCGCCGGAGGCCCAGGCGCCGCCGGTCCCCGCCGCCTACCCCTCCTGGTGGCGCGACCCCATCGTCAAGGACGGCACGCATGTCGGCGGCACCGGATATCTGTGGGGCCCCCGGGACTCCCGCGAGCGGGACATCGCGGCGGCGGTCAACATCAGCCTCGGTACGTCCTGGACCAACCGCGCGGACATCCGCACACCGCGCCCCCCGGCACCCAGACCGCGCGGCCCCCGCTGGATCGGCGGCTGGGTCTTCCTGCTGGCCCTGCTGGCGGGCGGCCTCGGCACCGGGCTGACCTGGGACCACCACACCCTCGGCACCAGCCTGCAGACCGGTCTTTCCTGGGCGCTCCTGGTCCTCGGTCTGGGCATCGCGGTCAGCGCGTTCCTGGGGCGTACGGGCGCGGGTTCGGTCTTCCTCGCCATCATCACGGCGGCCCTGCTCGCCGGCTCGGCGGCCCTGCCCAAGGACGTCGGCACACACTGGATACGCACGACCTGGCAGCCGGCCGCGGTGGCCGACGTCCGGGGGAAGTACGAGGTCGGCAGTGGCGTCGGCACCCTGGACCTGAGCCGCCTGCACCCGGCCAAGGGGGAGACGGTGAGCACAAGAGCCGACGTCGGCTTGGGCCGGCTGAAGGTGATCGTGCCGAAGGACGTGACCGTGAAGCTGAGCATCGACGTGGGGGTGGGCGACATCCGACTGCCGGGCGACAAGCTGGGAGACGTGGACGTGGAGCCGGGCAGGCACAAGGAGGTGACTTTGTCGCCGGTCCCGGGCGGCAAGAACACCGGCACGCTCGACCTGGAGCTCCAGGTCGGTCTCGGACAGGCGGAGGTCAGCCGTGCTGCGTCATGAGTTCCAGCCGGGAAAGCTGGTCGCCGGCGTCTCCCTCGCCCTCGCGGGCGTCCTCTATGCCGGTGACGCGGGCGGTCTGTGGCAGACACCGTGGTTCGCGCTGATCCCGGTCGTCACGGGCGGCCTCTGCCTGGCCGCCATAGCGGGAGCACTGGCCCGGGGCATACGGCGGCGCAGGACGGCAGTGTCCGGAAAGGACACGGGTGAGGCACAGCTGAATGCACCGGGAACCTGACCAGCGCTCCGGTGGCGGCGGCTCCGCGCCGAGAGACACGATCCAGGTCGTGCCGTAGGGCTCCGCCGCCGGTGGCTCCCGCCGACCAGGAGCTACCGGTAACCGGCCGCCCGTTGCCTGCGCCGTGCGCGGAGTGCGGCGTCCAGGGAGAACGTGGCGGCGCCCGCGAGGACGAGGGGGAGCCAGGCCATCAGGTAGGCGAGGTCGTTGCCGTAGTAGTACGGATCGGAGGCCCAGCTCACGGTCAGCCACAGGCTGAGGGAGATCAGTGCGCCGCCGAGCGCTGCGAGGCGCGCGAACAGGCCGATCAGGGTGCCGATGCCGACCGCCAACTCACCCAGGGCGATGGCGTACCCGAAGCCCACGGGGTTCTTCAGGGCCATGTCGACCATGGCCGGGATGGCGGAGGAGTCGCGGACGTTGCGCATCATGTCGCCGATGGATCCGGAACCGGAGCCCTTCATGAACGCGCTGTTGGTGAGCTTGTCCAGCCCGGCGTAGATGAAGGTCACGCCGAGGAAGACGCGGAGCGGAAGGAGGGCGTGTCGGGTGGCGGAATCGCGCCAGCTCCGGTCGCCGTCGAGGTACGGGGTGTGCGTGTCGGTGCGCATGCCGTGAGTCATCGCTGTCGCCTCTCGCCCGCGGTGCCGGGACCCCTCACAAGACGATACGTACGCAGAGGACGCTGCGCTCAGTGCTTCGTGCCGATTTCAGCGCCCGTGCCCTGCGTGGAGCGTGGAGAGGGGGTGTCCCATTCAGTCCGTCACGTCGATCGCGTATCTGTTCGTCTCTACCCCTGCTGCCGTGACTACTTGTACCTCGACCCTCCCCGGTTCCACCTCAGCCGGCACGGGCACGGTCAGTGCTGCGTCCGTCGGGTTGCTGAAGCCGCCGGTCACGGGGACGAGGGGCACATGGACGTTCACCGTGCCGATGCGGACCACCATCCGCGTCAGCCGGTCGGCGTCCTGGGCGCCCGGCGGGACGAAACCCGCGCCGCGGATCTCGATGTCGTCGCCCGTGCGGATCGGGGCGTCGAGGTCGCCGGCCTCGCGGGCCCGCACCACGGAAAGGATCACCGGGCGGCCGCCCTCCGCGTACTTGCCGGCCAGATAGGTCGCCGCCGACACCAGCACCACCACCGCGAGACCCCACGGAAGGTCCGGCAGCTGGTCCGGGCGGCGGGCCAGCCGTACCGCGGCGAACAGGACGGCGACGGTGCTGATCACGACGTACTGGATGTCGGCGAAGGTGCCCCGCCCCGAGTCGTCGGTCAGCAGGTCGGCCGCCCGGGGCCGGTCCGCCCGTACCTTCTGCAGCCGCTGGCCGAGGACCCGCAGCCCCACCACGCGCCGCACCAGCACCGCGATGCCGCACACCACGGCGAGGACGGTGACGACACCGGCGCCGCGGGCGAGTTCGAGACCCGAGATCAGGGCGTCGCGCTCCGCGTGGTCGGAGGCCGCGGCGAGACGGCCGGCCAGGAGCAGCACCGCGTAGGCGACGAACAGCACCCAGGCCGCCGCCACCGTGCGGGACGTCGACAGGCGGTTGTCCTCACCGACGACGGGAGCCAGCACACCGCCGCGCGCCCGGTGGAACCAGGACGCGGCGGTCAGCACACCGCCCACGGCCACGGCCGCGAGGAGGCCCGCCGTGCGGGCCGTCGTCCAGCCCGCGCCGATGGCCGTGAGCGACTGCACCAGCAGCAACAGCACCACCAGCGCCCACACCGCCCACACCGTCCGCTGCCACAGCCGGGCCAGCCAGGCCTCGCCCTCGGCGCGGCCGCGTTCGGCGACGAGTTCCGCGGACTGGGTGAGCTCCTCCGAGACCCACTGGCGGGAGGCCGAGGCCGAGTGCGCCACCGCGGCGGGCAGCCCCTGCCCGGCCGCGAAACCGTCGCGCATCAGCAGGAATTCGGCGACCGCGCGCCGGTGCCCCTCGCGCGCCCCGTGCGGGCAGTCCCCGCAGGTGCAGCCACCGCCGTGCGCACCTCTGCGGGCGCCCGCGTCCGCGCCGCCTCTCGCCTCCTGCACCGCCACGCCCGCCGCCCGCCTTCCCCGCAACGCCTACGGCCGGCGGCCCTGTCCGGCAGTCGGCCGCCGCCCTGCAACACCGTGTGATGACAGCGAATTGTGCCCTACGCCACGCCACCCCCGCCCGGCAGGTCTGGTCAGCCCGGGGTGAGGTGGGGCCACCGTGTTGACCTGGCTGCAAGAATTTCCCTATGGCCGAGATCATCCAGCGGGACGGGACCTGGGCCTTCGACGGCACCACGGTCAGGATCACGCCGGGTCTCCACCGCTCCGTGCCGCTGTTCCGGCAGACGTACGGGGAGGTCGCAGTGCCCCTCGAAGCCGTCGCGGGCGTGGTCTTCGAACCGGAGCGCAAGCGCGGACGGCTGCGGATACGGCTGCGCGAGGGCGCCGACCCGCTGCTCCAGGCGACCGGCGGACGGCTGCCGGATCCGGCCGACCCGTACCGGCTGGTGGTGGACGTGGACCGGGCCGGGGTCGCCGAGTACGTCGCCGAGGAGATCCGCCGGGCCCTGCTGCTCGACCAGATCCCCAAGGAGCCGACCAAGGCGTATCTGCTGCCGGGGCCGCCCGTCCCGGTCTCGGTGCGGTCCTCCGACGGCACCGTCTCCTTCGACGGCACCCAGGTGCGCATCGACTGGGCCGACACCTCCGACCGGGTGAAGCGGGCCACCGGGCCGCGGATCATCGCCGTCGGGGACCTCGTGCAGGTCGAGTGGCTGCCCAACTCCGGTTACGAGGACGGCTTCCTGCGCTTCGTGACCCGCGAGACGGTGTTCTCCAAGCTGCCGCCGGAGAAGGACCCGTACGCCCTGGACCTGTGGGGCAGCGCCCGGCGCGACCTGCTCACCGCGCTCGTCGCCACCGCGATCACCGCGCGACTGCCGCATCCGTCCACCCGCAACGGCGGCGAGCAGGCACAGCGACGGCCGCCGACGGCGGCGGTGCCGCCCGCGGCCGACCACCACGACGTACTCCTGCGGCGGCTGCGGGAGTTGGGCGAGCTGCACCGGGACGGGGTGCTCACGGACGAGGAGTTCGCGATGACCAAGGCGGCCGTACTGCGAGGCTTCTAACTGAGCAGATCCGGCTCGCTGCGGCTGATGTCCTGCCAGAGCGGCTGGTAGTTGATCCAAGCCACCAGGTCGCCGCCGAGCTGCTCGCGGGTCGCCACCGCCGCCCTGTGGTCGATGAGCAGGGGGCGTCCGGCGGCCTTGGCGGTGAGCTGCACCTGGGCGGATCGCTCCATGGACAGGAACCACCAGGCCGCCGCGTCCACCGAGTCGCCGACCGTCAGCAGCCCGTGGTTGCGCAGCACGAGCGCCTTGCGGGTGCCCAGCGCGGTGGCGATACGGCGGCCCTCCTCGGCGTCGACGGCGACCCCGGTGTAGGCGTCGTAGAGGGCGTGGTCCTCGTAGAAGGCGCAGCTCTCCTGGGTGATGGGGTCCAGGAGGTCGCCGAGCGCGGACAGGGCGCGGCCGTGCACCGAGTGGCAGTGGGCGACGGCCACCACGTCCGGACGGGCCGCGTGGACCTGGGCGTGGACGGTGAAGGCGGCCTGGTTGACGTGGTAGCGCCCCTCGATCACCTGCCCGTCCGAGTTGGCGAGGACCAGGTCGCTCACGGTGACGTGCTTGAACGGCATCCCGAAGGGGTTGACCCAGAAGCAGTCGCTGTACTCGGGGTCGCGCGCGGTGATGTGCCCCGAGACGCCGTCCTCGAAGCCGAACCGCCCGAAGACCCGCAGCGCGCCCGTGAGCCGTTCCTTGCGATGCCGGCGCTCGTCGTCGACCGAGTCGTGCATCGGCGGCATCGCGAACCGCAGCCGGTCACTGGGAAGGGCGGGCGGCGGGGTGGGCCCGGTCCCGGGGGTCCCGTGCATGTGTCCTCCAGCACTGGGTTGCTCTACGGGGCGGAAGTTACCGTCGGTCAGCCCAGGAGAACAGAGTTGTTCTGTAAAGATGACGCGCGCAACCGTTGCGCGGGAGCGCGGGCGGGTGCCGCGCCCCACACGAATACCCGACAGCGGATGTCGGGTATTCGCGCCACACTCGCCGTATGACAGTGAACTGGGCGGCTTTCGTCGCCGCCGAACCGGATCTGGCACGGACCGTCGAGGAACGCTTCGGCGCCTTCACCCACCACGTCCTCGCCACCCTCCGCAAGGACGGCTCCCCGCGCACGACCGGCCTCGAGGTCCGTTTCCTCCGCGGTGAGCTGTGGCTCGGCATGATGCCGGGCTCGCTCAAGGCCCTCGACCTGAACCGCGATCCGCGCTTCGCGCTCCAGGCGAATCCGGGGCCGGGGACCGGGATGGGCGGCGGTGACGTGCGGATCAGCGGGCGGGCGGTCGGCGTCGAGGACGGCGAGGCGAAGGCTGCGTACAGCAAAGAGGTGGAACCGCCGGAGCCGTTCCACCTCTTCCGTACCGAGCTGACCGAGGTCGTGAGGACCTACGTGGAGGACGACAAGTACCTCGTCGTCCAGGTCTGGAAGCCCGGCGAGCCGGTGCGCACGATCAAGCGCACCTGAGCCCCTTCACCGCAAGGGCCTACTCCCACTCGATGGTGCCCGGGGGCTTCGAGGTCACGTCGAGGACGACCCGGTTGACGTCCGCGACCTCGTTCGTGATCCGGGTCGAGATCTTCGCGAGGACGTCGTACGGCAGGCGCGACCAGTCCGCCGTCATGGCGTCCTCGGAGGAGACCGGCCGCAGGACGATCGGGTGGCCGTAGGTCCGGCCGTCGCCCTGGACGCCGACCGAGCGGACGTCGGCGAGCAGGACCACCGGGCACTGCCAGATGTCCCGGTCGAGGCCGGCCGCGGTCAGTTCCTCGCGGGCGATGGCGTCGGCCTCGCGCAGCAGGTCGAGACGCTCCTTGGTGACCTCGCCGACGATACGGATGCCGAGGCCGGGGCCCGGGAAGGGCTGGCGCTGGACGATCTCCTCCGGCAGGCCCAGCTCCTGGCCGACCATCCGGACCTCGTCCTTGAACAGCTTGCGCAGCGGCTCGATCAGCTGGAACTCGAGGTCCTCGGGGAGGCCGCCGACGTTGTGGTGGGACTTGATGTTGGCGGTGCCGGTGCCGCCGCCGGACTCGACCACGTCCGGGTAGAGGGTGCCCTGGACCAGGAACTCCACCGCCGGACCCTCGTCCGCGATGATCTCCGCCTGGGCCTGCTCGAACACCCGGATGAACTCGCGGCCGATGATCTTCCGCTTCTCCTCGGGGTCGGAGACCCCCGCGAGCGCCTTGAGGAACCGCTCCTGAGCGTCGACGACCTTCAGCTGGACGCCGGTCGCGGCCACGAAGTCCTTCTCGACCTGCTCGGTCTCGCCCTTGCGCATCAGACCGTGGTCGACGTACACGCAGGTCAGCTGCGAGCCGATGGCCTTCTGGACGAGCGCCGCCGCCACCGCGGAGTCGACGCCGCCGGACAGACCGCAGATGGCGCGCTTGTCGCCGACCTGCTCGCGGATCGCGGCGACCTGCTCCTCGATGACGTTCCCGGTGGTCCAGGAGGGGGTCAGGCCCGCGCCCCGGTACAGGAAGTGCTCCAGGACCTGCTGGCCGTGCGTCGAGTGCATGACCTCCGGGTGGTACTGGACGCCGTAGAGCTTCTTCTCGTCGTTCTCGAAGGCGGCGACCGGGACGACGTCCGTGGAGGCCGTGACGGTGAAGCCCTCGGGGGCGGCGGAGCAGGCGTCGCCGTGCGACATCCACACCGACTGCTCGTCCGGGGTGCCCTCGAAGAGGGTGGAGCCGGTCTTGGAGACGTGCAGCGGAGTACGGCCGTACTCGCGGGCGCCGGTGTTGTCGACGGTGCCGCCGAGGGTCGTGGCCATCAGCTGGAAGCCGTAGCACATGCCGAAGACGGGGACGCCGGACTCGAAGATCTCGCGGTCGAGGCGCGGGGCGCCCTCCGCGTAGACCGACGAGGGGCCGCCGGAGAGGATGATCGCCGCCGGGTTCTTGGCGAGCATCTGAGCGACCGGCATGGTGCTCGGCACGATCTCGCTGTAGACCCGGGCCTCGCGGACGCGACGGGCGATGAGCTGGGCGTACTGCGCGCCGAAGTCGACGACCAGGACGGTGTCGGGAGCGGCGGCAGCGGGGGTCGCTGATGACACGGGGTGCCTTCCGGCGGTTGGGCGGGGTCTTTGGTTGCCGAGTCTACCGGGGTGGCCGTGTGGTGACCTCGCCGTCTGCTGGGGGCTGCCGCCCCCAGACCCCCGCTTTCGGCCTGAACGGCCTCGTCCTCAAACGCCGGACGGGC
>NZ_JBFBBE010000194.1:0-11649 GCF_040682555.1 Streptomyces sp. NPDC051172 | reverse complement strand
ACGGTGGCCGCGATCAATGTCCTACGGGCCGGGCTGGCCCGTCGCGAAGCCGCACCGGCATAGCGAGAAACCCCCTCACGAGGGGGAGGAGTCACCTGGGCGCGACGGATCCGCCTGCCGTGCATGAAGGGTTCCGGCTCGGACTCGTACCTCCAGTCGTAGAACCGGCTCCCGAGAGGGAAGGCCAGGGCCGCGGGCATGTGGATGAGAATGTCCCACGGGTAGTCGGACCGTCCGGCTTCGAGCACCAGCACCCGGCTGGCGGGATCCGCACTGAACCGCGCCGCCAGCGCGCAGCCGGCGGAGCCTCCGCCGAGGATGATGAAGTCGTACTAGGATTCCAAAGCCATGGTCTCCTGCCTGGCCAGGTCTCCTCCGCGTGGTGCCTTGCCCGGTACGGCGAGCAAGTGCGGAACGGCGGTCGGACCGCAGGTCAGCCCCGGGGTATCGGCTGCTCGGCCCAGATGACCTTGCCGCGGGGCGTGTGACGGGTTCCCCAGCGCTGGGCGAGCTGGGCGACGAGGAACAGACCGCGGCCGCCTTCGTCGGTCGTGGTGGCCTGGCGCAGGTGGGGGGAGGTACTGCTGGTGTCGGTGACCTCGCAGATGAGCGTCCGGTCGCGCAGCAGCCGCACCTGGACGGGTCCGGTGGCGTGACGGATGGCGTTGGTGAGCAGTTCGCTGAGGATCAGCTCGGTGGTGAAGCCGATCTCCTCCAGCTCCCAGTGGGCGAGTTGCCGCAGGACCGCTCCGCGTATCTCGGACACGATGGCTGGGTCCAGGGGCAGGTCGTCCCAGCAGGCCATGTCCGACGGGTCCAGACTGCGGGGGCGGACGACGAGCAGGGTGACGTCGTCCTCGTTCGGCCGGGAGGACGGCAGGGCTGCGAGGGCGGCCTGGCAGGTCTCCTCCGGCGAGCGGCCGGGATGGCCGAGAGTCTGCCGGAGTTCCTCCAGCGCGGTCTCGATGCACCGTTCGCGGTCCTCGACGAGCCCGTCGGTGTAGAGCACCAGCTGGCTGGTGTCCGGCAGTTCGATCTCGACCGTCTCGAAGGGGAATCCGCCCAGGCCGAGCGGCGGCGCGGCGGGCACCTCCGGGAAGGTCACCGTCCCGTCGCGGGAGATGAGCGCCGGGGGGAGGTGTCCCGCACGGGCGAGACTGCAGCGGCGGGTGGTCGGGTCGTACACCCCGTACAGGCAGGTGGCTCCGATGAAGGTGTCCGTGCCGCTCTCCTCCTCGGCCATCCGGGCGACCAGGTCGTCCAGATGCGTGAGGAGCTCGTCGGGGGTGAGTTCGAAGGTGGAGAAGTTTTGCACGGCGGTGCGCAGCCGTCCCATGGTGGCGGCGGCGTGGACGCCGTGGCCGACCACGTCGCCCACAACGAGTGCGACGCGGGCCCCCGACAGGGGGATCACGTCGAACCAGTCGCCGCTGACTGCGATGTGTGCGGGGAGGTAACGGTGAGCGACCTCAAGTGCGTTCTGTTCGGGCAGGTCCCGGGGGAGCAGGCTGCGCTGAAGGGCGAGGGCCGTGGCGTGCTCGCGCGTGTAGCGGCGCGCGTTGTCGATGCAGAGGGAGGCGCAGGCGACCAGCTCCGCGGCGAGGCAGACGTCGTCGTCCTCGAAGGGCGCGGATCTCCGCGAACGGTAGAGGCTGGCCACCCCCAGGGCCACGCCGCGGGCGCTCAGCGGGACGGTGATGAGGGAGTGCACGCCCCGGTCGAGGATCTCCGCGGTGCGTATCGGGTCATGGGTTGCCCAACATCGCGCCGCCTTCAGGTCCGCCTCGATCGTCGGGGAGCCGCTGGCCAGACACTGGGCCTGCGGGCTGGTGGGGTCGAAGTCGATCTGCTCGTCCACCCCGGGGAAGGGGAGGCCGTCCGCCCCGCTCACCGCGGCGCGTTGCATCAGCAGCCCGTCGGAGGCCGAGGGCTCGTCCCCCTGGAGGACGGGAGGGTACAGGTCGACAGTGACCGCGTCGGCGAAGTTCTCGACCATCACCTCGGCCAGTTCCCCTGCGGTGCGGACCACGTCCAGGGTGGTGCCGATGCGGCGGCTGGACTCGCGCAGCAGCTCCAGACGGTGCCGCGCAGTGAGGGCGAGCCTGCCGATCCCCGGTTCCCCGACGGCCAGCACCCATCGGTGGCACTGCGGCGGGCTCTCGCCGGCCGCCGGAACCGCCGTGGGAGCCGGAACCGCGGTGGGAGCCGCAACCTCAGGGGGAGGGCCGTGCCGGGCACCGGGGAGCTCGACCGTCCCGAGCGTCCCGACCGTGTCGGTCCGCGGCACGGGCGGCTTGGTAGCGGGCGTCCCCTCCATGGCGAACAGCGCGCGGCCCGCGGGAACGATGACCTCGACCGCGACCCCCTCGCACGCGTCCGCCACCGGCCGCGCAAGGAGTGTGGCCACCCGGCCG
Organism: Streptomyces sp. NPDC051172; assembly: GCF_040682555.1. Lineage (NCBI taxonomy): Bacteria > Bacillati > Actinomycetota > Actinomycetes > Kitasatosporales > Streptomycetaceae > Streptomyces > Streptomyces sp. NPDC051172. The sequence continues at coordinate 9,235 of NZ_JBFBBE010000194.1, read as the reverse complement.
CCGGACACGGGTACCTCGATGGCGGCTCTGCGGCCCGAGGCGATCAGCCCTGCCGCCTTCTCCTCCAGGAGCAGCCGGTCGGACCCGGTCAGTATGTCCTCGGGCGGGGTGCCGAGGGCATATCGCCTGCCTTCCATGAAGTCGGGTGCCTCTGCTTGGCGCGCGATCTGCATGTAGGCCTGCAGGAGGGCACGCTCCCGGTCGGTCTTCTGCTTCAGCAACCTTCGTTCAATGGCGCGAACGGCCTTGCGCGCCGTGGTTTCCAGCGTCGGGGTGAACTCGGACCGCTCGGTCGCAAGGTCAACAATGCCGACGATGCGCCCGCTCAAGGGGTCGTGGACGGGCACGGCCACGCAGCCCTGCACGATCCATGCGTCAGCGAAGTGCTCATGACCGTAGACACGGCTGGTACGCCGCTCCACGAGCGCGAGGCCGATGGATGTCGTACCGGCGAGGGACTCGTGGAAGCTGAAGCCGGGAGCCCCTCCGCCCGCATCGTCGAGGTAGCGGGTCATCTGCGGCTGACCGGCCAGGCAGCGGAGCACCAGGCCCTCGCCATCGGTGAGGATCACAGTCGACCAGGTGCCGGCGATCGCGGCCGCCAGCTCGTCGAGCACCGGCTGTGCCGCGTGGACGAGCTCGGTGTTGAGGTCGGGTTCGCCCTGGTAGGTGGTCCCGAGGCTCGGAAGCAGGCCCAGGGACTGACAGCGGCTCCAGGAGGACAGGATCTCGCTGCGCACTCCCGGGCCCGCCGACTCACCGGCCAGGAAGCGCTCACGGCTGCGCGCCATGGTGTCCTCGCTCCGACCACAGCGAGCCATTCGGACCACTTCCTACCTGTAGACAATCCAGGCGACGTTATGAAAATACACTAAAGCCGGGCGAATGTGACCAAATGGGTGAAGGGGCGGCTCAGCGCCCATGCGGAGCCAGTGCGGTAGCAACCGCCCTCCCACCTGCCGTTTCTAGCGGCCAACGGCAAGCGCTCCCCCTTGGTAGAAGCCTTCCTTCTCCTCGGCGACGTACGGGCCCTGGCCGTACGCCGCCGGGCCTCCGACTCCTAGTCCCGTCAGAAGTCACACGCTTCTCCCGAGTCCCAGAACGACACCCCGGTGATCTTCTGCCCGTCCTGGAACCAGTACGCGTGGGCGCGCGGCAGGCCCTCTGGATGCGGCAGTGGATGCTGTTGGTGATCTCTAGGTTTGGAGCCTTCGGTAGAGTTGTTGGAAGTTGGCTGGCCGGTCGCGGTGGCGGTGCGGGTGTAGTGCCTGGTGGGAAGTGTTCGCTGAGGCGGATGATGTTGGTTCCTGCGGCGGTGAGCACGTGTTGGACGTGCGTTTTCGCCAGGCCGCGGTAGCGGCAATGCCGCAGGCCGTGAGCGTGGACCGTTTCGGAGACGGTGGCCTCGCAGCCCGCGCGGATGGCATAGCGCCGCTCCCAGTTGCTGGTCTTCTGGTCCTTCCTGACCTGCGTCAGCCGGGGATGCCCGTCGCCCAGGGTAGGTTTCCAGGGCGGGCTGGTGATGCCGTGCGGGCAAGTCAGGGTGCGAGCCTGCCAGTCGATGTATAAGTCCTCTCTCGTGAAGCCCGGCCGCTGGGCGCCTTGCGGGTCAACTCGGACCGGACCGAGCAAGGGGATGCCCCACTTCTGGGATGCCTGGTGGATGCTGTCCGGGGTGACGTAGCCGCCGTCGACGACGTGCTCGAGGGGCTGAAAGCCCTGGCGGGTCAGCTGTTTGTGGATACCGTCGAGGGCATCGATGTCCTGCTGCGGCGCCGGGCGAGTGACCACCTGCACGATGGCGTTCGGGCTCGTCTCGTCACAGGTCTCGGACTGGTGGCCGCGATAGCCGATCCAATCCCGCTGGCCGGCCGCGGTGACCTTCTGGCTGTGCCGTCGCCCGCCCGGCTGAACCTCGACCGCAAGACCGTCCGCCGCTTCCGGAACACCGACCTCGACCAGCTGCTCGCCTCCGCCCGCGAACGCCGCCCCAACGGCGTCCTGGAGCCGTTCAAGGCGTACGTGAACGACCGCTTCGCCGAGGCGCAAGGCCAGGTCAACGGCACTCGGCTGTTCCTGGAGATCCAGGCGCGCGGCTACCACGGCAGCCGCCAGGTCGTCCGCAAGCACATCGCCGCCCTCCGCGCTGGCACCGCAGAACCAGTCCGGCCGACATCCCCAGCCCCCGCAAGATCACCTCCTGGATCATGCGGCCCCGGGAGACCCTCACTGACAGCCAGGACGAGCGGCTGCTTCAGGTCCGGCTCGCCTGCCCGGACATCACCCGGCCCTGCGACCTAGCCAGGGCGTTCGCCGACTTGGTCCGCCACCAGCGCGGATACCTCCTACTGGAGTGGATCCGGCAGGCCGAACAGGACGCACCGAAGGGGATGAGGGCTTCGCCGGCTTCCTCCGCCAGGACCTCGACGCCGTCACCGCAGGACTGACTCTCCCTTGGAGCTCTGGGGTCGTCGAAGGCCACGTAAACAGGGTGAAAACCCTCAAGCGGGCCATGTATGGCCGGGCCTCCTTCGAACTGCTCCGGACCCGGTGTCGGCGTACGCCTGAACGTGCTCAACTCCGTACAGGTGAACGTGGTCAGTTGGTGATGCGCTGCCCACGGGCTTTCGTCAGTCCGCAATGGACGGTCGACGGCGCTGGACGGTCAGGCACTTCTCACGCCACCTTGATGACAACCTTGCCCGCAGTGTGACCGTTCTCGACGGTGGCGAGGGCGGCCGGGGCGTCGGAAAGCGGATGGACCGCAGTGATCACGGGTGCGAGAACTCCGTCGAGGGCCAGCCGGGCGGACCGCTCCAGGCTCTCCCGGTCGAGGCGCCGCTCGATGAAACGCCCACCGAGATCGGGCACAGACATATCGCCCACGGCGATGACGTTGCGGGGATCCCGGGCCAGCGGAGCGACCGTCCGCAGCGAGGTGCCTCCGACCAGGTCGATGATTCCGTCGAAGCCGTCCGGAACCAGCTCGCGTGCCGCGGCGACGATGTCCCCGGCGGTGTAGTCGATGAACCGCGCCCCGATGGCCTCGGCCTGCTCGCGTTTGGCGGTACTCCCGGTGCCGATCACACGCAGCTCGCGCTTGGCGGCCAGCCGGGCGGCGGCGAGGCCGACCCCGCCCCCGACCCCGTTGACCAGGACCGTGGCGCCGGCCGGGAGGCCGAGCTGGTCGAGCACGTCGACCGCGGTCGTCCCGGTCACGGGCAGTGTTGCCGCCACGGTCGCGGACAGGCCCGCCGGGATGCGCGCGGTGTTCGGCGCGGACAGCACCGTCGTCTCGGCGTAGGTGCCGCCACCGGTGAGTGCGAAGCCGAAGACCGCGTCACCCACCTCGAGCCCGTCGACGTCCTCGCCCCGGGCGAGAACGGTTCCCGCCGCCTCCATGCCCAGCACACGGGGAAACGGACGCCCACCGTCGAGCCCGGGGACTAGACCCGAGCGCAGCATGTGGTCGAGGGGATTCACGCCGGCCACGTCGACCCGGATCAGCACCTCGCCGCGACCGGGGACGGGATCGGGACGATCGATGAACTCCTGCACCTCGGGCCCGCCATACCTGCCGAAACCCCACGCCTGCCCCATCTTCCGCTGCCTCCCGTGTGACCGACCCGGTGATTCCGGGTCTGCAGCCATCCTCACCTCTCACATCGATGTCAGGGGCAACCGACTGAGATGCAGGTCACAGCATCAGGTCAACTGTGCCGTCGGCTCCGGTGACGTGGACAGCTCCGCCCGGTGCCGGCTGTTGGCCCTGATCAGCAGGTCAAGCGCATCCCGGGTCGCGATCAGGTGCGCGATGTCGTCGTCGATCCGGTCGCGCTCGCGCATCATCGCCGTGAACGTCTCCTCGGCGACGCCCAGGTCACCCGGGAGGTCCACACACGGCAGCACAGTCGCGATCACCCGGCTGGACATACCCGCGTCGAACAGCTGCCGGATGAGCGACACGCGCTGGACCGCCTCAGCGGAATAGTGCCGCTGCCCGGTATCGGAGCGTGAGCTGGTCAGCAGACCCTGCTCTTCGTAGTACCGCAATGAGCGCGGGCTCACGCCCGTGCGCGTGGATAGCTCGCCGATCCGCATTCCTGAGAGCCTACGCTCGCGTACTCCAGGTGCAGACCGTCGACGAGTCGTGGACACCTGCGGACGCCGCCACAGCCGCAGGGTTGTCGTCCCGGTCCCACAGCTGAGCACATTCGTCTGTACACGCCTGAGCACTTTTCTCAGTACGCCGACACCCGGATCCTCACCCAGCCATGAGCATCGCGCCGACCGTCCCTCCAGGCCCTCTACGCTTCTCGGGTGCGCTACTTGACGGAGTCCTTCGACCTTGGCGCTGAGGCGGGGTCGACCAGTCGAGCAGTTCCTCGGCCCTGCTGGCTCACCCGAGCGTCCCGGCATCCGCTACATCGAAGTCAGACCGGCCAAGACCCGCTACGAGATCCACCTGCACACCCTGGAAGACGTCGGTCACGAGACCTTCGTTGACGTGGTCGAGTTCCCTCCTCTTTACACCGACGATGAGGAAGAGGAGTTCGGTCGCCTGGTCGCGACTTGCGAGGCCCGCTCGTCGCCCTCGCAGCCGCTCAAGACGTCACCGGAGCGGGACGCGAAAGTGGGTCAACGCTGGCGTGGTCCAGGACGAGTATCTCGACTACGTGTTGGCCGGACGGCCGGCAAACAGCTCGCCAGATGGACGGCCCTGGCCCGTGCCGCCGCCCAAACGCTGACGATCAACGGGATCACTGAACTGCGGCCAGAGCCTTGAAAACGGCCAGGGCTGCTCCTCGTTCCTCGCTCGGTTGCTGGGGGGCAACGAGGGGGGAGCTGGCTGCTCGTGGAGCGTGCGGGCCGTGCCGAGCGGTCAAGGACGCCTCTGGGGCCGTCACCGGGCCGCAGGATGCGTGAACGCGCCCCTCGGTCGACAACGATGAGGCTCGCATCACACTGCGACCGCCCCTTGGCCGTGTTGAGAGCCGGGCGGCGTCCTGCTGTTACCGGCCGATCTTGTCCAACTCGGCGAGTTCCTCCTCGGAGAGCGAGAGCCCGGCGCCGGCGACATTGTCGCGGAGGTGTGCCACCTGCGAGGTGCCGGGAATGAGCAGGATGTTCGGAGACCGCCGCAACAGCCAGGCCAGGGCGACCGACATCGGCGTGGCGTGCAGGCGGGTGGCCACGGCGGAAAGCCCCGTGGACTGCAGTGGGGTGAAGCCTCCGAGCGGGAAGAAGGGCACGTAGGCGATGCCCTTGTCGGCGAGATCGTCGATCAGCTCGTCGTCCTGGCGGTAGGCGAGGTTGTACATGTTCTGCACGCACACGATCGGCGCGATCACCTGGGCCTCGCTGACCTGTTCCGCCGTCGCGTTACTCACTCCCAGGTGCCGGATGAGGCCCTGCTGTTGGAGTTCGACGAGAGTTTCGAAGGGTTCGGCGAGCGAGCCGGGCCGGGGGCCCTGGGCGTCGCCGAGCCGGAGGTTGACCACATCAAGCGATTCGAGGCCGAGGTCTCCAAGGTTCTCGTGGACGGCGCGGCGCAGGTCTTAGGGCTTCCGGGCCGGGGGCCAGCCGCCCTGCTGATCGCGGACCGCGCCGACCTTGGTCACGATGTGCAGCGATGCGGGATAGGGGTGCAGTGCTTCACGGATCAGCTTGTTGGTGACGCGTGGTCCGTAGGCACCGGAGGTGTCGATGTGGGTGATCCCGAGGCGGGCGGCCTCGCGCAGGACGGCGAGCGCACCGTCGTGGTCCTGGAGGACCACAGCCACACGGGCAGCGGCTCTTGTCCGTCGGGCAGGTGATCAACCTGGAGACGGATCAACGTGCCCTCGATGAGGGGAAGTCCGCCCTGATGGTCGATCCACGCGGAGCGGGTGGTCAGCCTCGGATGGATGCGATCCCATCCCATGGCCTGCGCGGTGCCGTACCGGTCGGTGACCTGCACGGTCACCGCGTCCGGCTCACCCCAGGTGTCCGGCCTGGCCAAGCGGAACTCCTTGCCGTGCTTCGGGGGCCGTCCGCCCTGCGGCGGTGAGATCCACGGAGTGGGGACCGGCTTGCACATCACCCGGTCCGAGCGCATCCGGCCGAGCACCTCGACCGGGAGGCCATCGAGGAGGTAGGTCATGCGCGGAGCGTCATAGCCGGCGTCGAAGACGACCAGGATGTCGGCGTCACCGTCGTCCCACTGGCCGCCAGCGGTCAGGTCGGTGACGACGCGGCGGACCTGGTCGGCGGTGAGTTCTTTGAGCCATCCAACGGCGACAAGCTCACAGCCATACCCAGAACCCCCGGGGCCCGCCGATCTTACGAAGGACCAGCTCAAACCCACGCCTGGAAGGTAGGACAAGCTGAGTCAGTCCTGGGCGAGGCGGTCGAGGAACTGGCCGACCAGTTCCAGGCCGGTGCGCAGGATCTCGGTGTCGTCGGCGAAGCCGATGCGGACGGTGTGCTCGATGTCGAATGCGGCGCCAGGGGTGAACATGACGCCGGTCTCCTGAAGGAGGCGGGTGCAGAACTCGTAGGAGTCGATCGGGGCGTTGTAGCGCAGGAGTGCGGTGGTGCCCGAGGCCGGTTTGACGTAGGTGATGTCGTCGCGGCTGGTGACCCACTCATCGAGGATGGCGAGGTTGGCGCGCGTGAGGTGGTGGGAGCGGGCGAGGATGGCGTCCTTGTTCTCCAGGGCGACGCAGGCCAGGAGGTCGTCGACGCGTCCGACGCTGATGGTGGTGTAGTCCCGGTGCGTGGCCACCTGGGTGAGGAGGCGGGTGGGGCCGACGATCCAGCCCAGGCGCAGTCCGGCCAGGGAGTATGGCTTGGACATGCTGCCGGTGGAGATGCCGCGCTCGTACAGGTCGACGATCGAGGCGGTGAAGCCGTCGCCGTCCTGGTCGACGCCGCGGTAGACCTCGTCGCACAGCACCCATGCCCCGACCCGCTCAGCGATCTTGGTGATGCGGGCCAGGCCTGCTTCGTCGATGAGGGCGCCGGTGGGGTTGTTGGGGTTGTTGACGGCGATGAGCTTGGTGTCAGCCGAGACCAGGCGGTCGAGTTCGTCGAGGTCGGGCAGCCAGTCGTTCTCCTCGCGCAGCGGCAGTTGGGTGACGCGAGCGCCGTAGCTGTCGGGGATGGAGTAGTGCTGCTGGTAGGTGGGGACGACGGCCACGATGTGGTCGCCCGGTTCGACGAGGGTGGCGTGTACGAGGGCGTTCGCGCCGATCGCGCCGTGGGTGATCAGGACGTTTTCCGGTCCCTGGGTCTCGTAGAGGCCGGCGACGAGGCCGCGCAGGCGGGGGCTTCCGGGGATGGGGCCGTAGGAGAGTGGGGTGGCGTCGAGTTCGGCGAGGATCTCCCCCCGCCGTCCGGACATCTGGAGCAGTTCGCCAGTGGTCAGGGAGCGGACGCAGGTCTCGGCGAGGTTGTAGCGGCAGGTCTCCTCGTAGTCATTCATCCACTGCTCGACGGCGAACGGGCGGATCTTCACCGGGACTATCCCTTCGTCATGGTGTTGTCGTTGTGCAGGACGGCCCAGGCGACGGCCGCGTCCTCGATCCCCAGTCCCACGGACCGGAAGTACACCGGCCGCTCGCCGCTCGGACGCTGGGCGCGGCCGGCCACGAGGCCGGCCAGGTCGCCACGCACGGCGGCGGGGTCCCAACCGTCCGCAGCAGCGCGGGTCAGGTCGGCGGCGACCTGCAGAGTAGTGAGCGCGTCGACGTAGACGTCGAGGGCCTCGACGGCGGCGGACGGGATCTCGCGGGCGCCGGGGGCGTTGGTCGAGATCGAGGTGACGACCGTGCCCGCGGGCAGAGTGCGGGGGTCGATCACATCGTCGGCGGCCGAGGTGCACAGCATCACCAGGTCCGCATCCGTCACCGCGTCCTCAAGGCTCGCGACGGCCTGGACACCGTCGCCGGCCTCGTCGATGCCCTCCGGTGAGAACGCGCGGACGGTCACGCCGGGGCGCAGGTGGCGCAGGTAGCGGGCATGCGCACGGCCGACGCGCCCGTAACCGACGACGGCCGCGGTGCGGGCGCTGGGCGGCAGGAGGAGGTCGGCGGCGAGCACGGTGGTGGCCGCGGTGCGCTCGACCGTCAGCTCGGAGGCGTCCAGAAGCGCGAGCGGCTGCCCGGTGGACAGGCTCAGGAGCATCGTCCACGCCATGACCACGGCGGGTCCGGCGGGATCGGGCAAGTACGGGGAGACCTTGACCGAGTACACGTCGGCGTGGGACAGGACCGCCGGGTAGTGGATGACGTCACCGCCACCGGGCAGGTCAACGACAAACTGGCCCGGTGACGTACGGAGGGCAAGGTCCCCGAAAGCATCGCGGAGAGCCGCGAGAACGGCCTGCTCGGAGACGCGGGGAGAGCTGATTACACGCATGATGAGCAATATATTGCTCACTCAATCAAGTGGCAACTTTCTGCGCACTATAGTTCTCAGCATGAGTGGTGAGAGTGCCCCGGACAGCCAGGCAACGCAGGAGTTCGTCGCCCGTATCGGCAGACGCATCCGCGCGCTGCGCAAGCAGCGGGGCTGGGGCGTCCAGCAGCTCGCCGACGCCGCCAAACTCAGCCGACGCATGCTCACCGACATCGAACTCGGCCAGGCCAATCCCAGCCTCGCCACCGTCGACCGCGTCGCCCTCGCCCTCGACACCGACTTCGCCGCCCTCGCCCTGCCTGAGAGCGACGCTCCCGGCGCGCAAGCCGAAGGCACGCTCGCATGGGAGGCCCCGGACGGCAGCACCGCCCTCCTACTCGGCGCCACCGAGAACCCGCGCGCCGAACTGTGGCGCTGGACCCTCGCCCCGGGCGGCCGTTATGACGCTGAACCCGACCGTCCCGGAGCGCAGGAGATCCACCATGTCCTCGCCGGCCGTCTCACCCTCGTCCTCGCGGCCGGTTCCCAGGTCCTGGCGCCGGGACAGAGCGCGACCATCTTCAGCGACCAGCAGTACGCCTACCTCAACGAGCACACCGAACCCACGGTCTTCATGCGTGTTGTCAGCGGCGCCTGACGCCGCCAGCAGGCCCCGACCCGCCCGGCCCCAACTCGACGCATCACCGTCGCCAACCTCGACGGCAACACGGCACCGGCCCTGCTCTAGCTAGCTAGTCTAGCTAGTAGTGCTTCGTTAGGTTCTGGTTCTGGTGAGGGGGCGGCCGCAGGTGGTGCAGGTGCCGTCCCAGCACCGCAGCAGGTCCTGTAACGCGTC
>NZ_JBFBBE010000193.1:0-12224 GCF_040682555.1 Streptomyces sp. NPDC051172 | reverse complement strand
CCGCGCGCGGGCGGCGGCCGCTCGCCCACCCCCCCGCGCCGAAGACCCCTGCTCCTTCTGTCTGATCCTCGGGAAGGTGTACGAGAACCTGTCGGCGCCCCCTGGAAGGTGGACGTCACGGGCGTGACCGCCGTGGACGCGACGATCGGGTCACCGGTCTTCGCGTCCTTCATGACGACCTGGCGGACCGGCTCAGCCGGCTTGTCGTCCGTGAAGCTGCCCCACTCCTGCCCGTCGAGGTACGGCGTCACCTGGCGGCCGCGCATCTTGACGTCGATGTCGTAGGACCTCTTGGTGGCCTTCACCTGCAGGTCGTAGTCGTGTAGCAGGCGCGGGCGTAAGGTCGACGGCATGGATGCGCTGACGCCCTGCCTCGTCCTGGCCGGCGGTCTGGTGGTCGGGCCGGCGCTGCGGATCCGTCGTCGTGGCACCGCCGGTGGCGGACTGGGCGGGGCGCTCGCCGCGTACGAGGAGGCTTTCCGCGCCACCAGTCACGCCGCGCACTACGCGATCCGGGCCCAGGGCGACCGCAAGACGCCCACCGGCTCCCCCGACCCCTTGCAGCCCCGACGGAAGAAGGGCTGAACATGGGCGAGTTCTGGCCCGTGGCGGACGTGCTGGCGCATCTCGCCGGGCGCTGGCGCGTGCAGCGCACGGTGCGGGATCTCGCGAGCGGCGACGAGGGCCGCTTCGAGGGCACGACACTCTTCAGCCCGCTCCCCGAGGGCGGGCTGCTGCACGAGGAGTCCGGCACGTTCACCTGGCGGGGCGTCGCGCGCCCCGCCGAACGCACCCTGCGCTTCCTGCCCGGCGGTTCACCGGGCACCGCGGACGTGCGTTTCGCCGACGGGCGCCCCTTCCACCACCTGGACCTGACCGCCGGTCACCACGTCGCCGACCACCCCTGTGCGGCGGACCTCTACCGGGGCGAGTTCACGGTCCGGGACGCCGACCACTGGCGGACCGTGTGGCGGGTGGGCGGCCCCGCCAAGGACCTCGTCCTGACCACCGACTACGCCCGCGAGGGCTGAACCGGCGTCCCGTCGAAACGCAGGTTCCACCGCCCGGCGTGACCCGTCACGGTGGTCGTCGACAAGGGGCGCACGTCGATGTTCCAGTACGTCGACGGCGGCGCCTTCAGCGCGTACACCAGGGCCGCACGGACGACGGACGGCTCGGCCACGGCGACGATCCGGCCGCCGTCCTCGACGGGCCGGGTGTCGAGCCAGTTGCCGACCCGGGCGATGAAGCCCATCAGCGACTCGCCGCCGTGCGGAGTGGCCCGCGGGTCGGCCAGCCAGGCGTCCACCGCCTCCGGCTCGCGGGCCATCGCCTCGCCGAGGGTCAGCCCACGCCAGCGGCCCATGTCGCAGTCCCGCAGGGCGAGTTGGACCAGCGGCGCATAGCCGAGGGCGTCGCCGGTGGCGCGGCTGCGCGGCGTGGGCGAACAGTAGCGCAGCTCCGCCGCCGCGAGCGGCACCAGATCACGGGCGACGCGCTGCACCTCGTCCCAGCCGGCCTGGTCCAGCGGACGGTCGTCCTCGAAGCGCTCGGCGAGCAGCGGGGAACTGCGCGCGGCGGCGACGAAAGTGACCCGAAGTTGCATGCGGCGATGGTGTGTCGGGAAAGTGCGCAGGTCAAGGGGTGTTGGTGAGCATTCACCGACGGTGCCCGAAAACTTACTTCAAGGTCAGGACCTGCCGGACAAGTCACTCGAAAACGAGGGCCATCCAGATGTCCGGCTGCGCCAGCGGCTCGAATCCGAGCTTCGCGTAGACCCCGTGCGCATCGGCGGTGGCGAGCATGATGCGCCGCAGCCCGTACGGCTCCAGATGATCGCGCACGGCGCCCACCATGGCCGTACCGATGCTCTTGCCGCGCACGGACCGGTCGACGTAGACATCACACAACCAGGCGAAGGTCGCCCGGTCGGTGACAACCCGGGCGTAAGCCACCTGCTCACCGGAAACCATGTCGTACACCCCGAAGTTGAGCGATCCGGCCATCGCCCGCTCCTGCTTCTCCCGCGCCCGGCCCTTGGCCCAGTAGGCATCGGTGGCCAGCCACCGGTGGACGCGGTCGACGTCGAGACGGTCGGGGTCGGTGGAGATCTCATAGCCCGCGGGAAGGCTCGGGGTGTCGGTCATGTCGGGACACTCGCAGGCCGGGGCCGAAGGCGTCGAGTGGTTTTGACCGGAACCGGATGCTGTCGGGGTTTCAGGGGCGCGGGGCTGTATCGGCCTGCGGCTCCGCCGCGGGGCGCGACCAGCCACGACGGCGCAGCAGACGGTCAACGGCCCGCTACCCCACCTCGTCGCAAGCCACCCGCAACCGCCGCACCCCCTCCGCGACCTCCCCGCTCCCCGCGACGGCGGCAAAGCTCAACCGAGCGTGCGGTGCCGAAGACTCCGCACTGAAGTACGGACGGCCTGGCGTGATGGCAACGCCCGCACGCAGCGCCGCCGCCGTGAGGGCGGATTCGTCCGTGCCGTCGGGCAGCCGCAGCCACAGGTGGTAGCCACCCGAGGGGATGTGCGGGAGGGACAGTTCGGGGAGCTCCAGCCGCAGCGCCGCCGTCATGGCGTCACGGCGGGCCTTCAACTCCGCGGAGATCGACCGCAGATGGCGCGGCCAGGCGGGCGAGCCCACAAGTTCGAGCGCCGCCTCCTGCAGCGGGCGGGGCACGAAGAAGGTGTCGACGACCTGGATGGCACGCAGCCGTTCCAGGACCGGGCCGTGGGCGGCCAGCGCGCTCACCCGGAAGCTGGGCGAGGTCGCCTTGGTGAGCGAGCAGACGTGGACGACGACTCCGTCGGGGTCGTCGGCGGCCAGCGGACTCGGCAGCGGCCCCGCGTCCTCGTGCACGAGCCGTCGTACGAAGTCGTCCTCGACGACGAACGCGCCGGCCTCGCGGGCGATCCGCAGCACCTCCCCGCGCCGTTCGGGGGCGAGTACGGCGCCGGTCGGGTTCTGGAACAGCGGCTGGCAGACGAAGACCCGCGCGCCGGTGGCCCGGAACGCGTCCGCGAGCAGCGCGGGCCGCACCCCGTCCGCGTCCACCGGGACCGGCACCGGCCGCTGGCCCGCCGCCCGCGCGATCGCCAGCATGCCGGGATATGTGGGCGATTCGACGAGCACCGGCGCACCGGGCGGGGCGAGCGCGCGCAGCGCGGTGGTCAGCGCGGACTGGCCGCCCGCGGCGATCAGCACTCCGGCTGCGGTGACCTGGCCGCCGATGCTCCGCGCGAACCACTCGCGCAGCTCCGGCAGCCCCTCCATCGGCGGCCGCCCCCAGGCGCCGGGGCGACGGCCCGCCCGGGACAGGGCCGCCGCCATCGCCCGCTCGGGCTGCAGGGACGGGTGCAGATAGCCGCCGTTGAACTCGACGACTCCGGGCGGCGGGGCGGCGAGCGACACCGTGACCCCGGAGGCGTCCACGGAGCGCGGTACGAGGTCGGCGGCGCCGTCCGCGCTGAGGGCGACCTCCTGCCAGGAGGTGTCACCGGCGGGAGCGACCCCGCCGCGCGGCTCGGCACGGAAGGCGCCGGCGCCCGGCCGGGTCACCACCAGCCCCTCGGCGGCCAGTTGCCCCAGGGCACGCGAGACGGTCACCGGACTGACCCGGAACCGCTCGACGAGGGACCGGCTCGACGGGAGCTTTCCACCAGGTGAGTAGCGGTCCAGTTCCCTCCGGAGCTGCTTCACCAGTTCACCGACACTGCTACGCTCGTGCATGAGAGCACAGAGTAGCGCTACTACCACCAGCCGGATAGCGGTCGGCAGCGAGACCCGGCCGATCGTCACGGGCACCCAGGTGGCCGCGGCGAACCGCCGCACCGGCACCCTCCTGGCCGCCCTCGGCGTGGTCGCCTTCTCCCTCACCTTCCCCGCCACCGCCTGGGGCCTGGAGGGCTTCGGTCCCTGGTCCCTGGTGGCCGTGCGCAGCGTTCTCGCGGCGCTGGTCGCGGGGGCCTGTCTGCTGGCCCTGCGCGTGCCGCTGCCCGGCCGGAGGCATCTGGCGGGCCTGGCCGTGGTCGCCGCCGGGGTCGTCGTCGGCTTCCCGCTGCTGACCACGCTGGCCCTGCAGACGTCGACCACCGCGCACGCCGCCGTCGTGGTCGGCCTGCTCCCGCTCACGACCGCCCTGTTCTCCGCGCTGCGCATGGGCACCCGCCCCTCCCGCACCTTCTGGACGGCGGCCCTCGCGGGCGCGGCCGCGGTCGTCGCCTTCACGGTGCAGCAGAGCGGCGGCGCACTGACCACCGCGGACCTGTATCTGTTCGGCGCACTGCTGGTGTGCGCGGCCGGCTACACCGAGGGCGGCCGGCTGGCCCGGGTCATGCCGGGCTGGCAGGTCATCGCCTGGGCGCTGGTGCTGTGCCTGCCGCTGAGCATGCCAGCCGCCGCGCTGGCGCTGTCGTACGAGCCCGTACGGCTGAGTGCGCACAGTGTGGCCGGGCTGCTGTGGGTCGCGGCGGGCTCACAGTTCCTCGGCCTGGTCGTCTGGTACCGGGGGATGGCGGCGATCGGCATTCCCAAGGCCAGCCAGTTGCAGTTGGCCCAACCCCTGCTCACACTGGTGTGGTCGGTGCTGCTGCTGGGCGAGCACCTGACGGTGGCCGCCCCGCTGACGGCCGCGGCGGTGCTGGTGTGCATCGTCGTCACGCAGCGGGCGCGGGGCTGAGCGGCGCAGGTACGCGCCGGTTCCAACCGTGGCCCCGCGCCGTAGACTCAAGGCCACGGACCGCTGCTCCCGCACCCGGTGAGGAGGCCCTACAGATGCGTGCAACCGTGGGCGACCAGCTTGTCCAGCACGGCAGGGTGGTCGGCCAACACGACAAGGTCGGCGAGATCGTCGAAGTACTGGGCCAGGAGGGCAACCCTCCGTACCGCGTCCGCTTCGAGGACGGGCACACGGGCATCTGCTCGCCCGGCCCGGACACCGAGATCCGCCACAGGGAAATCCAACACTAGCGCTCCGCCGGGCGCCGATCAGCGCGGGGGCCTCGCCGGCTGCTGGTAGTGGTCGGCGACCACCCGCGCCATCGCGCCGATCCGGTCCGTCGCCACGTCCTTGGCGGCGAAGAAGACGTGTCCGCGCACCTGCGGATAGTCCTTGGCCAGGGTGAGGTGGCGGGAGAGTTCGGCGACGTCCTGCCAGGGCGCCGACTGGGCCGGGTCGCCCGCCTTGTACAGGGCCTCACCCACGTACACCTGCGTGCCGGTGCCGCGCGCGACCTCCGACCACCACGGCAGCAGCTTGGCGTAGTCGGCGGCGGCGAAGCCGATGTTCCAGTAGACCTGCGGCCACGTGTATCTAGTGTGACAACAGGGCTAGTCTTGGCACATGACGACCGCGACAGCAAGCCTTGAGCACTCGTGGACCGAGGGTGAGCTGACCGAGCTTGCACACCTCAAAGCCTTGAACGAGCAGCTCCCGGAGGACTCCCCTCGCGCTCTGCTCTCAGTCCGTCTGTCCGTCCTGACCGACGACACGACGTCTCCGGTTCGCCAAGAGCTGGATCTCTGGCGCAAGGCGAACGACGACAGGGTCAGGGTCGTGGGCGTCGCCAGGGACTTGAATGTCTCGGCTACGAAGGTCCCGCCGTGGAAGCGCAAGGAACTGGGACGCTGGCTCAACGACCGGTCCCCGGAATTCGACGTCCTGATGTTCTGGAAGCTGGACCGCTTCGTCCGCCGCATCCTGGACCTACAAGTGATCATCAACTGGTGCCAGGAGTACGGGAAGAATCTCAAGTCCCTAAACGACCCGATCGACCTATCCAGCACCATGGGCAAGACAATCGTCTCTCTCATCGCTGGCATGGCGGAGATAGAGGCCGCGAACACCGGCATCCGAGTCGCTTCCGTATGGCAGCACGCCAAGACACAAGACGCTTGGATTATCGGTCGGCCCGCTTACGGATATGTTACGGAGAGAGACAAGGACGGAAAGGTCCGCCTCGCAATTGACCCTTCTGCTTACAAGGTCTTGCGATGGGCTTACGCGGCCGCACTACGCGGCGTCTCTGCCTCCAAGATGGCCAAGATCCTCAATCGCGCAGGAATCCCGGGGGCCATCGGGGGAAAGTGGACCTCAACCACTCTACTGATCCAGCTTCGCAACCCGGCCATAAAAGGACTACGCGTCGAGGTCGCCGGGAGGACTGGACGGAAGCGCTCGAAGGAAGTTCTCGATACCAAGGGCAATCCCATCAAGGTCGCGGAACCCATCCTGAATCAGGAAGAGTTCGACAAGCTACAGGCAGCGTTGGACCGGGCCAGCAGGACCAACGAGAATCCGTGGACGCCCGGGGCGACCAAGTTCCTTGGCGTCATCGTGTGCCGCAACTGCAAGGGCAACTACACCGTACGAACGTCCACCAGTCGGGGAGTTCGGTACAAGTACCTTCGCTGCCGTGTATGCGGGGGAAAGGGAGCAGATCCGAAAGAGCTTTACGCTGCTCTCGTGGAGGCCGTGCTTGAGGAGCTCGGGCACCACCCCGTTGAATACAGGGAATACGCCCGTGGCGCGGAAAAGCGGGAGCAACTCCGCCAGGTGGAAGCGTCTATCAAGTACTACATGGAGGGCCTTGCCCCAGGGGGCCGCTTCGACCGACAAGGGTTCGTCAAGGAGACAGCGGAAGAAACCCTTCAGTCCCTGCTCCACCAGATGGACGAAATCGACCCAGAGAGCACCAAAGACAGGTGGGTACTCGTTCATGGCGGTCGCACATACCAACAGCAGTGGGAGGACGGCGGCATGGAAGCCATGTCCCGTGATCTCGCCCGCGCTGGTATAAAGTTTGAAGTGGGCTACAACGAATCCAATGAGCTTGAAGCGGATCTACTGATCCCGGAAGACGTGCGGGAACGATTGGTAATCCGAGAGGATGCCTTCAAGACTGGATTCTGAGAATCCAAAGAAACCCCGGTACCAAAACTGGTTCCGGGGTTTCTTTCCGTCAGGACTCCTTTATCCGGACGAGCTTCTTTTCTCCATCGCCGCTTACTCGATAGACACGAACAGTCAATCTTTCGACGGCCCGCTGGCGGGAGATCACCTCACCGGAACGCGATTCCTTTCCATTCTTCTTGTGGCGCTCCTTATCCGGCATATTTCCACCCCTCGGCGATCATGTCCCGCCTGATCTCGCGTAGGCTTGCCAGGTCTTCGGCAATACCGAGAGCGAAATCAGCCTCTCCGGGGGTGTAGCCGGATCCGGCGTAACGCCAGTTCGACTCTGTGACGATGTCCGGCCCGCCCATGGGCTTGGTGTCGCCCTTGCGGTAGTCGGCCCGCTCCTCACGCAATGCGCCGTACGTGGTGGAGTAGCGGCGGGATTTGGTGAGGATGTGGCCCCGGTAGCCGAGGCTGTGCGCCCACGACCGCAGCCGGAGGTGCTCCAGCTCCACCAGGCCGCCCAGGCGCCAGCAGGTACCCATCAGGGCCCGCATGTGGCTGTTGACGACCGCCGCCCGGATGTCCTCCAGGCTGGTGACCCGGTAGTCGAGTCCGGCGCCCGTGTCGGCTGCTCCCTTCGTAACGTACTTGGCCACGTATCCGGCGACCGCCGAATCTGATGGGTTGTCATTTTCGGTGACGGGACGGATGGGGTGGGCATCGAACTGCCCGCCCCAGGCAACCCGTTCCGTGCCATACGCCTCGGAGGCCGGGACCGTGACGAAGCTGGACGCGGCGGCATGCTCGACCGCATCCAAGAGCACGTCTTCTGTCGCCCAGCCCGGAGCAGACGAGGCGGGACCGTCCGGCCCGTCCATCCGCACGATGCCGTGGAAGTGGACCGCACCGCGCCGCTGGAACTCGGCAACCTTGGCGAAGGACACCACCAGGTGCCCACCGAGCTTGGAGCGCGGCACCCCACCCGCCGAGGCCAGATAGCGGCGCACGGCTGTGGTGAACCGGTCCCACAGTCGCCCGGCGTGCGCGTGCCACAGCACATGACCGGTGTAGTCGTAGCAGTCCGGGCACAGCGGCAGACCCACCATCGGCTCATCCTCGGTGTGCACCAGGCCGCAGCCCAGCCGCCGCCCGTGCTCGCAGCGCGGATCATCCCGGCGAGGACGGCACCGCTCCCCGTCGCGCACCCGGTGCACCGGCCCGAAGGACGGAGCGGTCAGGGTGACGAACAGCCGGGGACGGTCCCGCACTGCATCGGGCACGCCCTTGCCGCCGGTCAGGCCCGCGCGAACGAGCTGGAAGGTGTCCCCGGCATGCAGGTAAGCGCACGGCTCGCATACCGAGGCACGCCGGTTACGGCAGCGCACCGCCAGCCGCTCACCAGGCTCCTCGTCCGTTGAATAGGACGAGATCACTTCACTCGTGACCGCATGACGGGTGACCGTGGAACCGGACAGGTAAATCGGATGGGCACAGCCGCCGATTGCTTTGATCTGCTCTTGCCATCGCACAAAGAGCGGATCGTTGAGGAGCCGTATGAGGTCACGGTCCGCCTCTGAGAGAGCTTGTAGACGTAGTTCGCGTGCCAGCGCGTCGGAATGCCCGGCCGGAGCGGACGATGCGGCGGACGGGCGGGTTGCAGGTGTGCTGTTGTTGCCGGATGCGGCAGACATGACGCGGCCTCCAGAGCCTCAAGTCGGGAAGTAGGTAACGGGTATTCATGGCTTCTCTCCTTTGCGCTTACAGGGCGCGTATGCTGCATACGCCCTGGTCAGGCGCAGCCAACTTGCCTTTGAATTGTATGAGTCGGCGCCATCAGCGGCCCGTTATTTTTTCGTGATGCACCCCACCGGCCCGGCGGGAACTCTTTGAGCTGTACCGAAATCTCCCGGAATTAGAATTCCGTCAGCCGCGCCAGCTCACTGCGGAGCGCGGACCCGATTATCCTTTCGCCAGGTGCATTTGATGGGCTGTCAGGGCTTCGAGGGGCGGAGGATCCGGGCAGCAGTGAGCCGTTCCTGCCGATCCGGCCGGTTGCGGTTCGGGCCGTGCGCCCAGCGGGAGACGGGAGCGGGCAGCGGTTCAGGGCGTGGCGGAATCTGGCTTTACTTTCTCCAGGGCGCGCCTTCGGCGCGCCGCCGGATGCGGCTTGCCGCACCCCGGCCCGGCATGCGGCCTTCGGCCGGTCCGGTCCGGGGCGCCGCCGCCCCGGCGCACACCAGGCGAGCCCAGACGTGCGCCAGATCCAGCACGGCACACCTTGCCCGCCCTATCCGATGGACTCTGACCCGAGACTCACGGCGTCCGGCACCACGGCCACCGATCCGCTCCACGGCCCCTCACCGGCCAGCCCTCACACCGGCTCCGGCCAATCGGTGCTGTTTCTGAACCGGCCCCGATACCTCTGCCCCGGGGCCGCTGCGACCCCTCTCACCTTCGCCCTGCTGGTCTTCGGAGCCCTCTGCGCCCTGCTGAGGCTATGGCAGAAAAACCACGTGGCGCATGGGTGCTCCTTCAGGGGCCTTCCGTGCGTCGCCCCTCCGCCTCGGACGCGGTCCGCAATGATCACTCAGAGCGATCACTTGATCAGCGTCCGGATCCAGTAAGGAGAAGCTCACATGTTGGAAGGCATTGACGACGACATGAGCAATGTCATTGTCGACGAACTGGCCCTCTTCGAGGACCACAAGGGGAAGTTGCACAACCGCATGCTGCTTGCCGACATCACGGACGCGTCTCGCGTGGGTAATCTGGCACTGAGGTTGGAGCAGATGTTCGGCGTCGACGTTGTCGATGACGCTGCGGAAAAGTGGGTCACTGTCCAGGACGTCATCGACACCATCAACTCGCTTCAGAACAGGTGAGGCCAGCGGCGGAGCGAGGGCCAGCCGTCGCAGAGCTCCCGGGCTTCCCGGTCCCTGGATGACCCTTCTGATGAGCTGCCCCAGCACGTACGCCGCATCTGTCACGTGTTGTCACGTGAGCCCCACCGGTTTCCGTTCGGGAAACCTTGGGCTGGGGGCCGACGGCCTACGAGGCTTTTAGGCAGCCACCATGGGGCGAGCCTCGAAGAACAGGGGGCCGATCGGGCTATTGCGGGCAGGCTCCAAAACCTGCCCGATCCGCTGGCGAGCGTAAGGCCCCCTGTTCACTCGCCCCATGGCAGCTCCCGCCCAAAAGCCTCTACGGCCGGCGGCGTGCCCAAACCGCGCCACTACCAGGGCAAAGACCCGCCCCCGCCAGGGCTTCTCAAAGTGGGGGGAGACCTCGATCAGCAACGCCCGGCGGGGGCGGGAGAGCTACGGCAGCCCGGAACCGGACGCCGCCCCGACGCCCAGCACGAAACCGCACGAACCCGAGATGAGAACAATCAGCAGCGGCCCGGCGAAACGGCCTAACCAGCCCACAGCACGGCGCATCACACGTGCCTCCAGGTGCGCCACGGACGGACGATGCTTTCGCGGAAGGTGTGGTGCGACGGATTCCGGCCGGAGTGTGCCAGTGCCCAGCTCTGAGGATCAGCGAAGTCCTTGCTGGCCGCCGAGGACTCCTCACATACCGCGCACTCCATCGCGTACGTGGTCGGCTCCGCATCCGGCTCACGGTCCGGCGTCAGCGTCCACGTCTCCTGACGGATCACCGAGCGCACGCTCACAGCCCTCGCCCCGTCCGCTCGTTGGCCGCATTCACACCTGCGCTCAGCCGCTCCGAATCGGTGGCCGGACGGATCCGGTCCGGGTCCGCCTCCCACTCACGGCCACCGCCGACCGGCCGCAGCATCGCGTACGGACCGGCCTTGTCCTGGTACTCCCCGACCCTGCGCGTCACCGGGTCGTACACCAGCTCGCCGCGCTCAGGGATGCCTGCCTTGGTTGTTGTTCCTTGAGTCGCCATGGCAATGACGCTACGTAGCGGAAGGAATACACCTCAATGGCACTTTGACGGGGCGTCGCCCCGAAGTACCACGCCACGTCACACGGGTACGCCGATTGCGTCGGCCAGCTCCCGCATGTCAGTGCTGAGGGTGCGCCGACGAGCGATCACCCGAGCGAAGATGTCGCGCGCGTACCGCTGGTTGGGCAGCCACTGAGGAGCGTCCGCCCGGATGCGCTGCAAGACCTCGACCGTTTTCACGTAGTCGCGCGAGCGAGCATGCGCCTCTGCCACGTCCAGGAGGTGACGGTTTCGGTTGTTGGACGTGGGCCGCATGCCGCCGGTCGGGATGCGCGCCGAGAGCTTGAGTACCAAGTCCGGCTTGTCGACGATCATTGCGTTCTCGGCGCGCTTCAAGGTCACCGTGACCGGACCGAACGCCTGCAGGAAGTCGTCACGCGGAGCGAACTCCCGCCCCATCGCCACCGCTGCCGAGTTGGCGTAGCGCAAGGCATCGTCGGCCTCGCCGGGCCGGTTGTCCCGGATCGCCGCAGCGGAGGCCCGCAGCAGCAACCAGCCCCATGCGCTCAGCTCCGCTGGAGTCGCCCGCGAGATGCGCGGCTCCACCTCATCCGCCCACCGGGTCGCCAGTTCCCGCGCCTCAGCCAGCCGACCACGCCTCAGCAGAAGCCAGCACTGTGTGCTCACTGTCGCTGCCGCCTGAAGCCGGTCCGAGGACTCCTCCAGGGACCGGGACAAGGCGACGTCCGCCGCCTCGAATTGCCGCGTCTGGGTGAGCAGCCAGCCCGTCAACTGCGACAGCCTCACACGCACTGCTCGCCCCTCGGGACCGCTCTCGGCGATGAGATCAGCATCCCGCAGCAAGGGCGGAAGGATCACGCTCAACTCCGCGAAACGATCACCAGAAAAAAGCGGGAGCGCCGACTCCAGGGCTTCTTGCACGCCTGTCACGGTCGGCTCTTCGGCCACCCCGTCCGCCCGCACAGGGGCCACAAGCGCACGCCGGACAGCCTCCCACCGATCACCGGCTCCAGGCGCCGTCTGCCGCTCTTCCTCGTGATCGGCCATGAGGCTGGTAGTCGGCACCCGTAGCGTCTGCGCCAGTCGGCGCGCGGTCTCCAGGCGTGTGTCAGCCCGCTCTCCCTGCTCCAGCTTCCTGATCAAGGACAGGGATACGCCGGACTCGCTCGCTAGCTGACGCTGCGTCAGGCCGCGTCGCTTGCGTACCTCCTGAAGGCGCTTGCCAATGTCGGCACTCATGATTCGAGCGTACGGCGACGGCCGGGGAGCCGGGGCGCCTCTTCCCTCTTTGGAGCAAGGCCGGGAAGTTAAGGATCTTCTGGTCGGTGTCGAGCGTGTCGGGTCAGCAGGCGAGGGCGTAGGTGGCGGGGCCGGTCTTGTGGATCAG
>NZ_JBFBBE010000192.1:0-12479 GCF_040682555.1 Streptomyces sp. NPDC051172 | reverse complement strand
GACCGCAGACTTGCGCCCGCGACCAGCCCGAGTATCCCCACCCAACCGCACGCCAGAGCCTCCGACCAGGCATGTTCGAAGATGGCGATGACTCCTTGAAGGTCACGACGTTCTTGCGGGCCAGGCGCTCCTCGATCCAGGCGTGCAGTGCGTCGCCCTTGAAGACGCCGTTGTGCAGCAG
Organism: Streptomyces sp. NPDC051172; assembly: GCF_040682555.1. Lineage (NCBI taxonomy): Bacteria > Bacillati > Actinomycetota > Actinomycetes > Kitasatosporales > Streptomycetaceae > Streptomyces > Streptomyces sp. NPDC051172. Next base: position 12,298 of record NZ_JBFBBE010000192.1, on the reverse strand, counting down.
GAAGGCCAGCGCCGCACCGGGCTTGCCGAAGTGGCGTGCCCAGCCGTCCTCGAAGGACGCGAACTGCATCTCCCTGAGGGTCGCTTCGAGCTCGGGCACCGTATAGCCGGCCGCCAGCAGCGCCCCGACGACGGCGCCCGCCGATGTGCCCGCCACCCGCCGTACGGTGTGCTCGGCGCACAGCTTCTGCAACGCACCGACGAAGGCGATCCCCTTGACCCCTCCGCCTTCCAGAACCAGGTCCACCCGGGACTTCGTCTCCGGGCCGGCAGCCGCGTGTGGTTCCACCGTCCTCACCCCCGTCACGGTGGCGGGCGCGCCCACGGTGGCGTGCCGCGCTGTCACACCTCTTGCACTCGAGCATCCTCACAAGTGCGGACCGTGTCCAGGATGTCGACAGGAGTCGGCACATGGCCGGTTTGCTGCCCGTGCTCGCAGCTGTCGTCGATGCCGTACGTGTCCCAGGCGGGGAACGGGTCGACGTCGGGGAGGCGTTCGCCGGGCCGTACGAGACAGTCCGTCAAGGCGGCTTGAATCCCGTCGGCATTCAACTGGACGCCGATCAGGACCAGTTCCTGCGCATACGGTGCCTCGGGGTCACGCACGGCCGACGGCTCGAAGCGGGCCACGGAACCGGCCTGCGACCACAGCCCCGTCACCCCGGAGCCCGCCAAGGTGAAGAAGCCCTTCGAGCGCAGCACCCGGCCGAACGCGCCGCCTTCCAGCTCCTCGGTCACGAAGGTCCACAACCGGTCCGGATGGAAGGGGAGTTCGGAGCGGAAGACAGTCGACGAAATACCGTACTCCTCCGTCTCCGGCACATGGTCGCCGTTGAGCTCCCGCACCCAGCCCGGCGCCTGCTGGGCGCGTTCGAGAGCGAACAGGCGGGTGCCGAGGACCTGGTGGAGGTCCACGCGTCCATGGGTGGCCGGGATGATGCGGGCGAGGGGGTTGAGGCGGGCGAGCGTCGCGCGTAGCCCGTCGGCGGCGCGGGAGTCGGCCAGGTCCAGCTTGTTGAGGACGATGACGTCCGCGAACTCGACCTGGTCGACGAGGAGATCGCTGACGGTGCGTTCGTCGTCCTCGTACGGGGCGAGGCCGCGTTCGGCGAGTTCGTCGCCGCCTGCCAGTTCCGGCAGGAAGTTCGCCGCGTCCACGACCGTGACCATGGTGTCCAGCTCGGCGACATCGCCGAGAGTTGCGCCGTCGTCGCGGGCGAAGGCGAAGGTGGCCGCGACCGGCATCGGCTCGGAGATGCCGGAGGACTCGATCAGGAGGTGGTCGAAGCGTCCTTCGCGGGCCAGCCGGTCGACCTCCTCCAGCAGGTCGTCGCGCAGGGTGCAGCAGATGCAGCCGTTCGTCATCTCGACGAGACGTTCCTCGGTCCGCGACAGTGCGGCCTCGCCGCCGCGCACCAGCGCGGCGTCGATGTTGACCTCGCTCATGTCGTTGACGATGACGGCCACCCGCAGGCCCTGGCGATTGGCGAGGACGTGGTTGAGCAGCGTGGTCTTGCCCGCCCCCAGGAAGCCGGACAGAACGGTGACGGGCAGGCGGGCATGCGGCTTGTCGTACGGCATCGCGGGCTCAGCCTTCGGGGCGCAGCAGCCCGCGCTCGTACGCCTTGACCAGGTGCTGCGGCACCAGGTGGCGCACGCCGTCGAGGGTGAGCGGTACGAGTTGCGGGGTGGTCGCCTTCCACTGGGCGCGGCGGTGGCGGGTGTTGCTGCGGGACATCTTCCGCTTGGGGACAGCCATGGGAAACCTCCTCGGTGGGCAAGCACCGAGGACGCTACATGAAAATGACTCCCATTAACAATTGGGTGATGGGCGGTTCACCGGCGGCTGCGCACGCGTGCGTCCCGCGGTGGCTGGATGAACTGCAGTTCCAGCGTCACGGGCGGCTCGGCGACGCCCGGACCGCCCGCCGCCGCCCAGCCGGCGAGCTCCTCCGTGCACTCGTCGTCCATGGCGAAGCCGACCCAGGTGGCCCGCCCGCCGGCCCGGCGCCCCGCCGCGGAGGGCTGGACGACGATGACGTTCGCCTGGTCGCAGGGGCCCAGACAGTCGGTCGTACGTACCTGGAAGCCGTGCTCGGCCGCCGCGGCGCGCAGCCGCTCCAGCTGCCAGGCGTGGTCGGTGCCGGGGTGTTTGCGCGGGTCGCCGCAGCAGCAGCCCCGGCAGACGACGAGAGTGCAGGGGCGCTGCTGGGCCGCGCCGATCAACGTGCGGCGGGGGGAGGGAAACGCGGATGGCATGGGAGAAGCATGATCCATCCGCCTTGCGTCCCGCCGCACCGGGGCGGACGAATCAGAACCGGGCGCCGATGTCCGCCCCGCTCCGCGGTACCGGGAACTGCGGTGCCGACGGCAGCGTCGACCACGAAGCGCTCGCCCTGGTAGGCGCCGAGTGTGACGTCATCGATGCCGCGCTCACGGCCGCTGCCGTTCGGATCACCGCATTCCTGCGCATGGGGTTCTCCCGCCTCCGCCTGCCTGTGGTGTCGCTCAGCAGTGGCCGCCGGTGGCGGGAAGGTTGCCCACCACCGGCGGCGGATACGGAGCCGGAGTACTTGGACCGGTCGCGTCAGTCGCCGGCGTGGTCGCGGTTGTTGCAGGCGTCCTCCACCGACTGATCGGTGACGGGTGCGAACACCGGGACGAGCGCGAGTGCTTCCTTGCAGAGGCCGGTGGCGAGGGGGCTTCGGTGGCTGACGTTCATGTGGCCGTGGGGGTTGTTGTCGTTGTCGGCGTGGGCTGGGGTGGCGAGCGCAAGTCCGGTCATGGTGAGCACGGCAAGCACACTGATCTTCTTCATAGCCCAGTCAACGACCTCGGATCGGCCCAGGTCACGCGGGCGTCCTCGGTCTTATGACGGCTACCACGAGGGTCGACAGCCGACGTGCAGGAGTTGCCTGCGGGCCGCGCGGGCGGCCGCCACGGCGCGCACGCGCGTCGGCGCCAGGTGTTCGTGTGGGACATGCCCGGTTACGGTGCATCGCAGATGTCCGCCGGGCAGGACGTCTCCCTGGCCGCCCAGGGCCGGGTCCTCACCGAACTCCTGGCGCACTGGGGACTTGCCGAACCGCTGGTGGTGGCCCACGACTTCGGCGGTGCCGTCTCCCTGTGGGCGTATCTGCTGCACGGAGCCCGCTACCGGGCGCTCGCCCTGGTCGATCCGGTCGCGCTGGTGCCCTGGTACGCGAGTACATCGGCTCGCCCGGCAGCCCCGGCCTGCACCCCGCCGTGCTGGACCGGCTCGCCCAGCAGGGTCCAGGAAGACGCTCCCGCCGAACTCGCCGTGGTCCTCGTCGACTTCCTGCAGAGCATCCCTGACGCCGGTGGCTGAGGCTTGCCAAGGAAACGATCACTCCGCTGAACCGGGGTTGCGCTGTTTGGCATGGAAGCGCGCCTTCTTCTGACGATTCCCGCACGTGTTCATGTCGCACCATTTGCGGGTGCGGCTTTGGCTGGTGTCGAAGAAGGCCGCTCGGCAGGTCGGTGATGCACACAAGGCCAGCTTTCCGTCGCGTTCGCCCGCGATGATGCTGATCGCGTCGGCGGCGACCACGCTGAGGGCGTCTTCCACGCGGGAAGCCGGGCTGAGCCGCCACTGCCGCCTGCCCTCGGGCGTCAGGATCGCCGCGGCCCGGCCCTGGGCGCTGCAGTCGTTGATGACCTGGACGGCAGGCGCAGGGAGTGCGTCCTGGAGCGCGGCCGCTGTCGCGGCGGCGTGGATCGACTCCCTCAGTTCCCGGGCCAGGTCGAGCTGGGCAGGGGTGCAGGAGTCCACTGCGAGGCCGCTCACCGTCAGCCAGTCGACGAGTCGCTGCGGCGTGGGAATGCGCTCCACGGCGCTGCCATGACGCTCCGACAGAGTGCCCGTGAAGCTGGTCGCCAGGACGCTGCCGAGGCGGAAGTCAGGGAACCCATCACGCATGGAACCACCTTAGCCGGTTGCGGCGTGCCTTGTGGAACTGTTAGAACCGTCTCAGCCGGTTCCGTGATGGCCAGGAGGTCTCATGCCCCGTCCAGCCAACGACGTACAAGCATTTGAAGCCCACGCACCTGACGCCGACCTCGACGATCTGCGCGCCCGATTGGCCGCGGCGCGGCTACCGGAGGCCGAGACGGTCTCTCGCGCCGCGGCCGGCCCTCGCCGCTGGGAACAGGGCGTTCCTCTCGCCGACCTGGTCGACGTCGTGAACTACTGGCGTACCGGGCACAACTGGCGGTCGTTCGAAGAGCGCCTCAACGGGATCGGCCAGTTCCGTACGACCATTGATGATCTGGGAATCCACTTCCTGCACCGCCGATCCGCGCGTGCGGATGCCACTCCACTGATCCTGACGCACGGCTGGCCGGACAGCATTGCTCGGTTCATCGACGTGGTGGACGAGCTGACGGATCCGAAAGATGCGGACACTCCGGCGTTCCACGTCGTGGTCCCGTCGCTGCCGGGCTTCGGTTACAGCGACAAGCCGGCCACCACGGGTTGGGGAACGGAAAGGATCGCGGCCGCATGGGTGGAACTGATGGGGCGGCTCGGCTACAGCAAGTTCCTGGCCCACGGCGGCGATTGGGGAGGAAACATCACCACGGTCCTCGGCGGCAGGTTCCCGGCGCACGTTCTCGGTATCCACACGACGTTCGCGGAGGAACCGCCCGGGCTGTCGACGGACGGGCTGACGGCGGTCGAGCGCAGGTGGGCCGAGGAGACCCGCCATTTCTGGCTTCACCGGGCGGCCTACGCGAAGCAGCAGGCGACCCGGCCGCAGACCATCGGCTACTCGCTCGTCGACTCACCGGTCGGGCTTCTCGCCTGGATCCTCGACAAGTTCGCCGACTGGTCGGACACGGAGGACAGCCCGTTCGAGACGATTTCCAGGGACCGCGTTCTCGACGACGTCACCCTGTATTGGCTGACGCGGACGGGTGCGTCGGCGGCCCGCATCTACTACGAGAGCCACAACTCGCTCGACCCCGAGCTTCGGGTCGACGTGCCGTCAGCACTCACCATGTATCCCCGCGACATCGAGAAGTGCCCGCGCCCCTGGGCACAGGAGCGGTACCTGCAGATCGTCCGATGGAGTTCCCCGGAAACCGGGGGGCATTTCCCGGCGCTGGAAGTTCCCGAGTATTTCGTCAAGGACCTGCAGGAAGGCCTCGCGGCAGTGCTGGCTGCCACTCGCTGATCGTCGACAGACGTCGCTCGCTCCCACATACGGAGTCCGGCCCTGAACCGGGAAGCGGGACAGATCTAGGGTGGGCGCGTGACCGACAGCAACAAACGCCCGATTGCCGTGTTCGACCTGGACAACACGCTCGCCGACACGGCCCACCGCCAGCGGTTCCTGGAACGCAAGCCGCGTGACTGGGACGCGTTCTTCGCCGCCGCACCGGACGACCCGCCGATCCCTGAGGGCATCGCGCTGGTGCTGGAGAGCGCGAAGGAGTGCGAGATCGTCTATCTCACCGGCCGGCCCGAGCGCTGCCGGCGCGACACGCTGGACTGGCTCGCCGCGCAGGGTCTGCCCGACGGGCGCGTCCACATGCGTCGCAACGACGACCGCCGGCCCGCCCGCCGCACCAAGCTGGAGATCCTGCGCAGCCTGGCCCGCACCCGGGACGTCCGCGTGCTCGTCGACGACGACGAACTGGTCTGCGAGGACGCCGAACGGGCCGGCTTCCCGGTCGTACGGGCCCACTGGACGGCCCCGTCGGCCGCCCTGGAGACGGCGCAGGAGGTGGAGGGCCGGACTTGAGTGGTCCGGCGGCCCGGTCCGCCCCGCGCGTCAGGCGCCGTGCGGCGGCCCGCCTGCGTCCGGCCGGTCGAGGTCTGGCGCGGTGGCAGCATCGTCCGCCCGGCGTGTGAGGTGCCTGTCGGGCGGTGGCCTTCCGCGAGGCCGGTCGGGCGTTTTTCGCGGACTGGCCTGCCGCCCTTGACCCGGCCGGGGTCGTGGAGCGGGCCCGGCTGTTCATGGAGCGGCGCCACTTCCCGAACGTCATGCCAGACCTCGGCCCCTCGGGCCTGCTCGTCCGGCGCCTTCCCGAGACGTGCTCCATCTGCCCGGTCCGTCGGGCGCCCGCCCGAACCCTCCCCGTCAGGCCGACTCGTCCAGGCGGAAGCCCACCTTCAGGCCCACCTGCCAGTGGGCGATCTGGCCCTCCTCGATCTGGCCCCTGACCTGGGTGACTTCGAACCAGTCCAGGTTGTGGAGGGTCTGCGAGGCGCGGGTGATGCCGTTGCGGATGGCCTGGTCGACTCCGTCGGGTGAGGTGCCGACGATCTCAGTGACCCGGTAGGTGTGGTTCGTCATGCGGGTGCTCCTCTCCGTGACACCTGCGTCACGCGTCACTCCACCGTGCCCCAAGGCGGGGCGGAGCGCGACACGTCCGGGCTGCTTTCCTGCTTGGGTGTGCGGCGCGCGCGCCGTCGCGAGCGGGCGCCCTTCGCCCGCGGTTTGCGGGCGGCCTCGTCGCGGCCGGGCGGTGGCGTTTCGGCCGGGCGGTCGTTCCAGGCCTCGTATCCCTGGAACCCGTCGCCCCCGTCCGGCGGCGCGTCCTGTGGGGCGAAGGATGCCGCCGAGATCCCGCGCCGCGATGAGGAGGCCTCCTTCACGGCGGCCAGGGCCAGGGTTTCGGTGTCGGGTTCCTCTGCCGCCGTCCGGTAGGTGATCGTGTCCGGCAGCATGACGAGCGACGTCGTGCCCGACTGCTCGCCGGCGGGGCGGAGCTGGACGCGGATGCCGTGCCGGCCGGCCAGCCTGCCGACCACGAACAGTCCCATGTGCTGGGAGATGTCGGCATCCACGGTCGGCGGATTGGCCAGCTTGCGGTTGATCGTCGCGAAGTCCTCCGCGGGCAGCCCGATGCCCTGGTCGTGGATCTCGAGCATGATGCGGCCGTCCGGCAGATGGACGGCGGTCACGCGGACCTCCGAGTGCGGGGAGGAGAACGAGGTGGCGTTCTCCAGCAGTTCGGCCAGCAGATGGACGAGGTCGGTCACGGCCCGGCCGTGGATCTCGGCCTCCGGAATGCCGGAGAAGGTGATGCGCTCGTACTGCTCCACCTCGGAGGAGGCGGCACGGATGACGTCGATCAGCGGCAGGGGCCGGTCCCACTGGTGGGCGGGTTTCTCGCCGCCGAGTACGAGGAGGTTCTCGCCGTTGCGGCGGAACCGGGTGGCGAGGTGGTCCAGCCGGAACAGGTTCTCCAGCTGGTCCGGGTCGGTCTCGTGATCCTCCAGGTGGGTGATCAGAGCCAGTTGACGCTCGATCAGCGACTGGTTGCGTCGGGACAGGTTGGTGAAGATCGTGTTGATGTTGCCGCGCAGCAGGGCCTGTTCGGCGGCGAGCCGCACGGCCTCGCGGTGCACGTGGTCGAAGGCGCGGGCGACTTCGCCGATCTCGTCGGTGCTGGTGATCGGGATGGGTGCGACCCGGGGGTCGACCTGGACGGGGGCGGCCCGTGACAGCCGGGTGATCAGTGCGGGCAGCCGCTGCCCGGCGATATCGATGGCCGAGGCGCTCAGCCGGCGCATACGGCGGCTCATGGTGCGCGCCACCCAGGAGGCGAGGAGGAAGGCGACGAGCACGGACGCGATGACGAGCACCGCGTTGATGATCGCGTCACGGCGGGTGTCGCCGGCGATGTCGCGGGCGCCCGTCAGGGCCGTGTCGGTGAGGTGGACCTCGATGCTGCGGTAGGCGTCGAAGCCGAGCGTGGACGCGGCGAAGAACGACTCGGGCGTGATGCCCTCGGCGGTGAGCTGCGCGGTCGTCCGGCCGGCGGCGATCTGGCCGACCATCTTGTCCAGGTCGGGCGGGGCGACGTAACTCCGGCCCGACGCCTTGGCCTTGGCCGCCGCCTCGGTCCGCTGCTGCTCACCCCGTGCGTCCGCAGCGGCCAGTGCCTTCCGCAGCCGTGCCATGTCGTCGGCGGTGCCGGCACCCGCGTACTCCTGGAGCGCGACCTTTTCGAGGTAGGCGTACGAGCGGAAGGACGCCAGCTGGGTGTCCAGTTCGCCCGGGGTGAGGGTGCCGCGGTCCTCGGCCAGCAGATGGGTGCCGATGGAGCGGATCAGGGACTCGGCCGCCTGGGTCAGGGAGATGGCGTAGAGGGTGCGGCCGAAGCTCGCCTGGTTGTTGCTGCCGAAGCCCAGCTCGTTCGAGATCTCCATCAGCGGGTGCTGGACGAGGTGGTAGCTCTCCTCCGTCTGCACACCGTTCAGGCGGGAGGTGAACGCGTTCGCGCGCACCGTCGGCAGCTGCTTCTCGCCGGCGCGGACCAGTCCGACGCGCCGCACGAGGCCGGAGTTCCGCGGCATGCGGTCGACGGCCCGGTCGAACGCCCTGGCATCCTCGTCGGTGGTCCTGCGGGCCTGCACGACCGCGGCGGCGGTCCGCTCGCCCTTCAGCAGCGGGATGACCGACACATCACGCTCGTTGATCGCGTCACTGGCGTACTTGTTCGCCGCCTGCACCAACTCGGCCACCCGGACCGCATCGTCGGCTGTCTGCCAGGTGTCCACGGAGTGCTTGACCCGGATGCCGCCGAGGACGAGGGCGACGACGACCGGGATCAGCAGCACGGCCCTCAGACGCCTGGCCACGGGCCAGTTGCCGGTCAGGGACCTCCGTGGTCGGCCTTCGGGTGTCGGGGAAACCGTGTTCGACAAGATCGTCCTATCGCTGCGGGATCGCCTGACGCTCGACGCAGGCCCGGCATATCTCTTTACGTCCCGCCTACCGCCCACCGTTCACTCGGCGCGCCATAACGCCGTTTTTCATGCGGTCAGTTGTGGCTTGTGTGCTGTGGGCGGCCGTCCGAGGAGCTTTTTGAACGCGGCCGTGTAGGCGGCGGGGTTGTCGTAGCCGAGCAGGGCCGCGATGCGGGTGACGGGCATGCCCGCGGTGAGGTGCTGCAGGGAGTGCAGGATGCAGGCGCGCCCGCGCCACTGCGAGAAGCTCAGACCGGTGCCGCTGCGGAACAGACGGGCGAGCGTGCGTTCGCTGATGTTGAGTGCCGCGCACCAGCGCGCCGGCGGGTCATGGATGTCCGGCTTCTGCAGGAACGCCTCGCACAGTCCGCGCAGCCGCGGCTCGGACGGCAGCGGCACATCGAGGGGCAGCGGCGTGAGGTTCCTGAGCTCGTGCAGGAGCAGGGCGGCGAGTGCCGCGTCGCGGCTGTGCTCGGCGTAGCACGGTTCCATGTCCACGGCGGCCAGGAGCAGCGCCCGCAGCAGGTCGGAGACGTCGACGGCCTGGCAGCGGGCGGGGAACCACGGCACCGCGGCGGGTTCGAGGTAGAGACTGCGGGTGCTGACGCCCGTCATCGTGACCTGATGCCTGGTCAGGGGAGGGATCAGCACCGCGCGGGCCGTGGGAATCGTCCAGTTGCCGTCGTCCGTCTCGACCTGCATGACGCCGGTGGCCGCGTACAGGACCTGGGCGCGGCGGTGCTCGTGCCGGACGAGCAGATGGTCGTGGGGGTAGTCGGTGCCGATGGCCAGCACGGCACGGCCGAGGTCGTCCACCTCCGCCACCGGGATGTTGCGCATGCCGCGAGATTACGCACAGCCACCCGTCTGTGTCTGCTGCGCGTAGGAGATTGGCCACCCATCGATTGCCCGCCATGCCGCCGGATCCCTAGCGTCTGACCAGTGCTGATCTCCTTCTCCACCCTCCTGTTCCTCGGCTGTCTGACCGGCCTGACGACGGTCCTCTTCGGCTTCGGCGGTGGCTTCATCACGGTTCCCGTCGTCTACGGCGTCCTGAGCGTGACGGCGTGTTCCGCTGCGGACGCCATGCACATCGCGGTGGCGACCTCGGCGGCGGTCATGGTCGTCAATTCCGTGGCGGCGGCGCTGGCCCAGTGGCGTCAGGGCCGACTGTGCCGTACGTATGTGTGGCCGCTGGCGGCGTTCATCGCAGTGGGCGCGGGCGCCGGATCGTTTGCGGCCACTCTGATCGGCGGTACGGCTCTGCGCCTGCTGTTCGCCGCCTATCTGCTGGTGACGATCGCCGACAGTCTGCTGCGCAAGGGTTTCCTTGCGGTGGCGCACCACACGGGCCCGAAGCCGCTGGGCCGGGCCACGACCACCCTCGGCGGAACCGGAACCGGAACCGGAATCGGTCTCGTGGCCGCCGGCCTTGGCGTGGGCGGCAGCGTCATGACGGTCCCACTCCTGCGCCGAAGGGGCCTGCCCATGGCCGAGGCGACCGCCATCGCCAACCCGCTCAGCGTCCCCGTCGCCGTGGCCGCGACCCTCGTCTACGCCCTCGCCCCGACCGCACCGGCCTGCACGGGCCAACTCGGCTACGTCGACCTCACCGCGGGCGCCGCACTGCTCCTCGGCTCGCTGCCCACCATCGCGTTGGCGAGGCGGCTCACCGCCCGGGTCCCGGACCGCGTCCACTCCATCGCCTACGTCGTGCTGCTCCTGGTCGTACTGGTCGTGATGGTGGCCGTGGAGGGCCGCCATCCCGTCGGATCCTGACCGGGACGGCGGCCGGTGTTCGTGCGGTGGTCCGGGTCAGGACGGGGCCACGGCGCGGCCGGTCTGCGGGGAGATCATGCCTGCGCACAGGTTGCGAGCGGCCAGGCCCTGCGCGATACGGGGGATCGCGGCGACCGTGTTGGCGGGCCAGTCGTGCATGAGGATGACCTGCCCGTTGGTGAGCCGGCCGGCGGCGGCCACGATCGCATCCGTACTGGCGCCGTTCCAGTCCTGCGAATCGACCTGCCAGAGGATCTCGGTCAGGCCGTACTTGGCTTCCACGGACTTCACGGTCGCGTTGGTCTCGCCGTACGGCGGCCGGAACAGTCTCGGCGTGCCGCCCCCCGCGGCCGCGATGGCCTGCTGGGTGCGGGAGATCTCCGAGTCGATCTGTGCCTGGCCGAGCTGGGTGAGGTGCGGGTGGGTGTAGCTGTGGTTGCCGACCCACATGCCCGCGGCGACCTGGGCCTTCACCTGCGCCTGGTAGGCGGCGGCGTAGCGGCCCTCGTTGAACATCGTGGCCCGCAGCCCGTTCTGCTTCAAGGCGCCCAGCAGAGCCGGTGTGTTGCCGGACGGGCCGTCGTCGAAGGTGAGCCCGACATAGCCGTTGCAGGTGGCGGCCTGTGCCGGAGCGGCGTGGAGGGTGAGGGTGCCCGTGGCGGCCAGGGCGACGGCGGCCAGCGTCGTCGTCCAGGGACGTAACGGGAGACCTCGTCCGGTGCTCATCCCGACACCGTGATGTTGGAGTTGCCGCTGCTCTGGTAACCCTCGGTCGCGAGGATCATGTAGTACTTGAAGCTGCCGAGGGGCATTCCGGCGCGGGCCCAGGCGTCGAAGTGGTTGCCGGTGGTGATGGTGCCGCCGGTCCGTTTCGACTGCCGCACGCTCCAGTACTGGTTGAAGGTCCTGGTGCCCTCGACGGACGGGGCGTTGTACCGCGTCGTCTGGTAGATGTCGTACGTGCCGCCGTCGCTGGAGACCGTGCCCTTGTACGTCCCCGTGGGCCGGTAGGTGCCCCAGTTGTCGACGATGTAGTACTCGACGAGCGGGTTGGACGTCCAGCCGTACAGCGAAAGATAGCCGTTGCCGGACGGGTTGAAGCTGCCCGAGTAGCTCACGTTCCTGCGTCCGCCGGTGCTCCAGCCCTTGCCGGCGACGAAGTTGCCGGTGTTCCTCCAGCTGGTGCTGTAGCTGCCGCCGGAGTTCAGGGTCATGGAGACGGTGCCCTGGGAGTCGGTCCAGAACGAGTAGTAGAAGCCGTTGTCGGTGCCGGTCTGGTTGGTGGTGATGACCGTGGCGGCGCGGGCGGTGCCGGGCAGGGCCAGCGCCGCGGTGGTGCCCAGCAGCAGCGCGCAGGCGCCCCTGCGGCTCATCGAGTGTGCGGGTGCGATGTCCATGTGCGTTGTTCCTCCTCGTCGTCGAGGCCGGATTGAAGCCGGGTTTTGGTCCAAGAGTGTTGGCCTGCCCCCGTCAAGCGTCAATAGTTTCGGCATTGATCGCGAAACATTCGTATGGTTGGGCAGCAGTTATCTGCCAGAGGAGGAGATATCCAGACCACTACCGGACGCGATATCCCGAATGTTTCGAAGGCTTTCCGGACACTCCAAGTGGTCCCGGATCTGCCTCGCAGGGGGCGAAGAGGGCACCGCCCGCCGGGGTGCGTCATCGGCGCGGCCCTCGGCGCGGTTGGCTCGGAGGACAACGGTGCGAGCGCCAAGAGGAGCGCCTCGAACGGCGCTGAGCAGGAGACGGCGAAGGCCGGGAGCCGTCCGCCGTCACAACTGACAGGCCCGACCGC
>NZ_JBFBBE010000191.1:0-12576 GCF_040682555.1 Streptomyces sp. NPDC051172 | reverse complement strand
CGGTAAGCCGTGTGCGGGAAAACCGCACGCACGGATTGAAAGGGGACGGAGGAACCGGGCCTGCAAGGGCACCGCGCCTCCAACTACCAATGGCGGTGCAACCGAGGGCGTCGTTCCACGGCCGCAAGGCGGAACTGGCCCTGCTGAAAGAGGCGTTGGGCGGTCTCGTCGCGGGCCACGGCCGTGCTCTGCTGATCGAGGGCGAGCCCGGGATCGGAAAGTCCGCGCTCATGTCGGCAGGTCTGTCCACCGCCGAGCCGGCCGGTTGCCGGGTGCTCAGGGGTGTGTGCGAAGAACTGACCCAGCGGTTCCCACTCTGGGCCTTCGCTCAGGCGCTGGGGGCTGGCGGGCTGTCCGCCGGACATCAGCGGATGCTCACCGGACATGAGCAGTTGCCCACCGAAAGTCCCCTGTACCCCGTAAGTCCCGTGGCCGTAGGGATTGAGCAACTGGCCGGCCTGGTGGACCGGTTGTGTGCCTCGGGACCGCTGGTGCTCGCTGTCGAGGACCTGCACTGGGCGGACGAGGCGAGCCTGCTCCTGTGGGAGCGCCTGAGCCGGGCGACGGCGCGGCTTCCCCTGCTGCTGGTGGCGACCTGCCGCCCAGTGCCGGTCCGGCCCGAACTGGACCGGCTGCGGCGCGTGTTGGGCGAGTCCGACGGAGTGGTCGTCGCACTCGACGGTCTGCCGGAGCCGGAGACGGTGAAGACGGCGACCGAGTGGCTGGGTGGCGCACCGGGGCCGCGGCTCTCGCGGCTGCTGGCATCGGCGGCCGGCAACCCGCGTTATCTGACCGATCTGCTCGCAGTCCTCGTGCGGTCGAAGGCGGTGCATACCGTGACCGACGGCGCGGAGCTGACGGCCAGCATACCGACGCAGGCCGTTACGTCGTGGGCGCGGGTGATCGCGGACCGGCTTGACTTCCTCTCGCCTCGTACCCGCGACCTGCTGCGCGCCGCGGCCGTGCTGGGCCCGGACTTCTCGGTCGCCGAGCTCGCGACAATGGCGGAGGCCTCCCGGAACGCCCTGACCGGCGCGGTCGACGAGGCCCTGGCCGCGGGGGTGGTGGAAGCCGACGGCGCGCGACTGCGCTTTCGGCACGGGCTGATACAACGCTCCCTGTACGAGACGATGCCCACCGCCGTGCGGGCGGCCCTGCATCAGCATGCCGCGAAGGCGCTGATAGCCGTCGGGGCGACGGTGGAGCGCGTCGCCGCCCTCGTTGTGCCGGTGCTGGCACAGGCCGAGGGCTGGGAGACTGGCTGGATCGCGGCGAACGCGGCAGCCCTGGCGGACGGTGCCCCGCAGAGCGCGGGGCCATTGCTGGAGTACGCCCTGTCCCGGCTAGACAGCCACGATCCGCATCGTGCCGAGGTCGAGGACCAGATGCTCGCCGTCGCCTTCCGGCTCGGCCGGGACCCCCAGGCCGAGCGCACGGCCCATGACATCATCGCCCGCGACCCCGAACGGGCCGGCCGGGCCGCGTGGTATCTCGGCTCCATGCTGTTGCGCACCGGCCGCCGTGAGGAGGCCGGCTCGGTCCTGGCCGGCGTCGAAACCGCCGTACCGCTGTGGCGGGCCCGCAACGCGGCCCTGCGATCCACGACTCTGGTCGGCAGCCACGACAGGCAGGAGACGAGACAGGCCGCCGAGCGGGCACGTACGGAGGGCATGCGTCTCGCCGACCCCCTCACCATGGCCCAGGCCCTGTACACGCGCTCGTTACTGGGTGCCCTGACCCACGACTTCGCCGGTGCCCTGACAGCCACGGACGGGATCCTCGCCCTCGCCGACGGCAACGAGGAACTGGCCGACCTGCGGCTGACGGTGTTGGGTGACCGTGCGGCCGTACTCACGGAACTCGACCGCTTCACCGAAGCGCAGGCGGCGGCACGCGAGGCGCTCGCATCCGCCGATCGATCCGGGCGGCCCGTTGCCCAGGGCGCGCTGCGCACCCGGATCGCCGAACTGCACTACGCCCTGGGCCAGTGGGACCACGCCCTGGAAGTGCTCGACACTGCGTCGGCTGAATCAGAAGCGGTGCCCCTGCCCGGTGCCGCGCACGCGGTGCGGGCCCTGATCGCCGGGCAGCGCGGCGACTGGCGGGAGGTCCCCCGGAACCTGGCGGGCCTCGGTGGCCGACGGACCGGGGACGAGCGGCTGGTCGGCTCCGCCGTCGTTCTTCGGGCCCGGGCACTGGAGGCCCAGCACGCCGCTCGCCCGGAGCAGGTCGTCGAACTGCTCGGCCCCTGCCTGACCCCCGACGCCGGGGAGCGGATGATCGACCCGACCAGCTGTCTGCCCACGCTGGTGCGGGCCGCGCGGGAGTGCGGAGACCTGGCCACACTACGAGCCGCGACCCGGGTGTGCCGGGCAGTCGCGCAGGGCGAGCAGTACCCGGCCCGGCAGGCCGACCTCGACTGGTGCAGCGGGATGCTGAACGGCGAACCGGCGCCAATGCTGGCCGCCGCATCGTATTACCGCAGCTGTGGACGCCTGCCGGCGCTGGGCAACGTGCTGGAGGACGCGGCCGTCGTACAGGCGGCCTGCGGTGATGTGACCGGGGCCCGCGTCACGCTTGGTGAGGCGCTGGAGGTCTATGTCGAGCTGGGTGCGGCGTGGAACGCACGACGGGCGACCGCCCAACTGCGGCCCTACGGTGTGCGCCCAGGGGTGCGGGGTGCCCGGCAGCGGCCCAAGAACGGTCGGCAGGCGCTGACCGAGACCGAACGGCGTGTCGCGGAGCTCGTCGGGCAAGGGCTGACGAACCCCGAGATCGCCCTGCGACTGCTGCTGTCCCGCCGGACGGTGGAGACCCACGTCTCCCGAATCCTCACCAAGCTCCAGATCCGCTCGCGTCGAGAGGTCGCCCGGCATGTCGGGTCCGAGGATGCGTGAGCACCGCTGCGCCCGCCATCCGGGAAGATACGGTCCAAGGGACAGGGGAGGAGCGGCGGTAGGGGACTGCGCGGTAGGCCGCACTGGCCTGTAGCCTGCTGCGACGGCGAATCAGCCCCGGGTGCCCGGTGGTGGCTCCTCCCGGCTCAGTGTCCGGCGTGTGCCCGTGCAGGCGCCGGGTGCTGCCCCGCGTGCCGTCGGACCGGGCACGACGGGATGTGTCCGTGTGCCGCCCTACGCGTGCGCATGCTCGCCCCGTTGCGGTCGCCCAGCGCCTCGCGCAGGGCTTGCAGGGCTTTGTGGGTACGCGACTTGACCGTGCCTTCCGGGACGTTGAGGACTTCGGCCGCGTGACGGACCGGGCGGTGCAGGAAGTACACCTGGGCCAGCACCGCGCGATGGGTGGCGGACAGCCCGGCCAGGGCCGTGCGCAGCACCTGGCGGTCGAGGACCTGCTCCAGCGGTTCCGCCGTCACCGGCATCGACTCCAGCGGATCGTCCTCCACCTCGGTCGGACGCGATGAGCGGGCGCGCAGCATGTCGATCGCGAGCCGGCGGGACACCGTCAGCAGCCACGGGCGTACCGACCGCGGATCGTCGGGCAGTACGTCCAGGTTGCGCCAGGCACGCAGCATGGTCTCCTGGAGCAGATCCTCGGCGGTCTGCCGGTCGCCCTGCGTCCAGCCCCGCAGACTGCGCATCAGGGAGTCCTTGTTGACGTCGTAGATCTGCCGCATCTTCTGCTCCGCGGACCCCGGGGAAGCGGACGCCTGCGGTGCGGGAGTGGTGTGTGCCGAGGGTGCGAGTGCTGTCGTCATGAGCTGCCCCATCCGTTGCCGTCCGATGGGACGAGCCTGTGGCAGCTGGGTCACGGAGACATCCGTGAGCCTCACTGAGATACGGAGAGCCCGGGGACCTGCGTATCTCAGTGAGCCGGGGCGGCCGCTTGGTTCAAGCCAGCGTTTTCATGGGCGTTACCTGAAACGGAGGGAAGGATTACGGACAGGCTCTAGAGTCATGAGCATGCTCGGGCAGAAACTGCATGCGGTGATCGGTCGGGAGACGGAGCGAGCCTTACTCGAGAGGCTGGTCACCGATGTCGCTGCGGGCCGTGGCGGATGCCTGCTGATCGAAGGGGAACCGGGCATCGGCAAGTCGACGTTACTTGCGGATGCCCTGGCCAGGGCGGCAGCGGCCGACTGCGAGGTGCTGACCGGGCAGTGCGACGAACTGGGGCAGCGGGTGCCGCTCTCGGTCATGACGCGGCTCCTTGAGGTAGCGGCCGACTCGTCGGATCCCCGTCGAGCGGAGGCCGCGCTCGCCCTGGACCAGCCTCAGGAGGCTCCGAGCTGGACGATGCGCCTGCTGGCCGGGGACCCGGTGGTGGCCGCGACCGAGCAACTGCTCGTCCTGGTGGACCGGTTGTGCACGACCGGCCCGCTGGTGCTGGCGGTGGAGGACCTCCAGTGGGCCGACGAGGCAAGCCTGCTGATGTGGCGTCGGCTGTGCCGGGCCTCGGTCCAGCTTCCGTTGCTGGTCGTCGGAACCTGCCGGCCGGCGCCGGGGCGGGCGGGCCTGGAGCCGCTCCGTCGCGATCTGCGCTCCCGAGGCGGAGAACTGGTCTCGCTCGACCGGTTGTCCGAGGCTCAGGTGGCGGAGCTGGCGGGACTGCTGGTGCCGGGCCTGCCCGGGCCCATGCTCACCGAACGGTTGCAGTCCGCTGCGGGAAACCCGCTCTACGTAAGGGAGTTGCTGGACGCCCTGGACCGCGTCGGCGCGCTGGACGTCACCGAGGGACGCGTCGAACTGACGGCGGCCGGCCGCGACGTGCAGGAACTCAACGAACTCAATGACGTGATCGCGGACCGTCTGGCCTCGCTCTCGGCCGACACCCGGGAGGCGCTGCGCGCCGCGTCGCTGCTCGGGCCGGAGTTCTCGGTGACGGATCTGGCGGCGGCGGTGGGCAGCGGGGCGGGCCCCCTCCTGAGAGTGGTGGACGAGGCGCTCGGCGCCAGCGTCCTGGAGTCTGTCGGGCACCGGCTGCGCTTCCGGCACGGTTTGCTCAAGGAGGTCCTGTACGAGGCCATACCGGCTGCCTTGCGTACAGCCCTCCTGCGGCGCACGGTACAGGAACTGATGGCCTCCGGGGCACCGGTGGAACGCGTGGCCGAGCTGATTCTCCCCGTCCTGGAAACCGCCGAGGACTGGGAATGGGAATGGGAATGGCTCGCGGGCAATGCCGAGAGGCTGGTCGTCCGGGCGCCGACCGTGGCCGCCGAACTGCTCGAACATGCCCTGCGGTATGCCCGCCCGGACGACCCGAGGGTGCCCGTGCTCACCGCGCAACTGGCCGTGATCCACTTCCGCATGGGCCCTTTGGACCGCGCCGAGGAGCTGGCGCGGACCGTGCTCCGGCAGTCGGCCGACGATGAACTGACCGGCCGGACGAGGTGGCTGCTCAGCACCATCGGCATGCGCAGCGGCCGCTACGAGCTCGTGGTCGACAACTGGCGCGCCGCCGCCGTCGACCCGCGCGTCGGGCCCGTCTGGCGCGCCCGGCTGCTGGCGCTGGTGGCGCTGGCCCGGCACGTCCTGGGCCAGATCGGCCGGGCCCGCCTGGCGATGGCCGAGGCATTGGCCGAGGGCAGAAGGCTGGGCGATCCGACCGCGGTCGGCTACGCCCTGCACGCCGCATCCGTCATCCGCAGTTGGCACAGCGACCAGACTGACGCACTGGCCCTGAACGGCGAGGCGCTGAGAGAGGTCGGCAACGATCCGGAACTCGTCGATCTGCGGCTCATACTGCTGGGCAATCGGGTCACCGAGCTGGACGTAGACGGCGACCGCCTCCAAGAGGCCGAGGAGACCCTGGACCAGGCCCGTTCGCTTGCCGAACGGGTCGGCGCGACGCGGCTGTCGATGACTCTCGTCCAGAGCGCCGAGCGGTACTACGAGCACGGTCGTTGGGACGACGCCCTCGCGGTACTGGACGAGGCCGGCGATCTCCCGCCCCTGTGGCGGTTGTCCCGCCTTGGCCTGATCGCGCTGATCAGCGCCCGCAGGGGCCAGTGGCAGGAGGCTGCCAGGCGGCTCGACGCCCCCGGAAGCAGGCAGACACCGTCGGCAGGACCTGTGGCCTCCGCCTACCTGCTGCTCGCGCGTGCCCTCGTCGCCGAGCGCGCGGGTCGGCCCGGCGAGGCAGTGAAGGTGCTCACGGAACTGCTGACCACAACCTACGCGTACGACCTGGCCCGCCACCCGGAATGGCTGCCCGTCCTGGTTCGCACGGCGCTGGCGGCCGACGACCGGCACTCCGCGGAGACGGCGGCCCTCGCGGCCCGTCAGGCGAACGAACGTCGGCCACGTGCCAGGACTAGGGTGGCCGCCGGCTGGTGTTCCGGGCTGCTCGATCGAGATCCGGTCCGGTTGCTCGCCGTCGTCGATCACCACCGCGCCGCCGACCGGCTGCCGGATCTCGGCGCCGCGCTGGAGGACCTCGCGCTGGTCCAGGCCGCCTCCGGAGATCTCGACACGGCCCGCGTCTCGCTCGGCGAGGCCCTCGCGGTCAGCGCCGAGCTGGGCGCGTCCTGGGACGCGCGCCGGGCCGCCGAGCGCCTGCGCCCCTTGGGCCTGCACGTCGGCGGTCGCGGAACCAACGCGCGCCCGACCTCCGGCTGGAAGGCGCTGACCGCGACCGAACGGCGTGTCGCCGACTTGGTGGCCCAGGGCATGTCCAACCCCGACATCGCCGCACGCCTGCTGCTCTCGCGCCGCACCGTGGAGACTCATGTGTCCCACATCCTCTCCAAGCTCCAGGTCCGCTCCCGGCGCGAAGTCGGCGTTGCCCCCTCCAGTACTACGGACACGGCTCCCGCGGGGTTCTCCTCCGGAACCGGTGGTCCAGGTCTGACGGGGCAGGGCTGAGGACGGGCCGTCACGAGTGAATCATCGGGAGCTCGTGGACGCCGTAGATCATCCTGCCGTCCTGGAAGTTCAACGCGTCCAGTGGGACGGTGAGCCGCAGAGCCGGTAAGCGCCGATGCAGCGTGGTGATGGCGATAGGGAGCTGTGTGCGGGCCAGATGGCGACCCAGGCACAGGTGTTGGCCGAAGCTGAAAGAAGTGCCAACCGCTCCGGGCGTTCCATCAGCGCCGGCGTGCTCAGGGCGATGATCCGCGGGCGGGCCTGATACCCGACAGGTCCCCGTTTGGGGATCTGTCCCTGATCCCGTGGTGCGGCCCTAGGGTGCTGCCGTGCCTGATGTGCCGAAGGTGCACCCATGTACACCCTCCTCCGGTGTCCACTCCTTTCGCCTGCCCCACGTACCCGCGACATGCCTGCGCATCGCAGCCAAACCGCCAGGAGCTACGACGTGACCAGTACTCTCCGCGGGGACACCGGACGTCACCGAACTGCCTGTAAACCTGGGCCCGGCCGCATAGACGGAACCACAGACGAAGCGGCGCCAGCCCGGGCTCCCGGGTACCCACCATGCCGCTACTCGACCGGTGGATCGCGCATGAACGCCGGGAGCCGTCCGGCTTCCGACGAGCCGATCGAGGGATGTTTTCCGCGAGCCGGGGAGCGCGTATTTCCGTGGACTGAAATTGCCACGTTGCCAGCGAAAAAGAGAGGCATGAGTCATGAGCGTCGAAACCTACCCCGCCGAAACGCCTCCAGACCAAAGCCCCCAGTTGCCTGCACACCAAGCAGGCGTGGTCCCCGGGGGCCAGGGGCAGGACTCTGCCGAATCGGGTATGGGTGCTCTCATCAAGAGCGCATGCTTGTTCATGACGCTGGACGCATGCGCGAAAACCGGTCTGCTCGACCGGTTGAGAGCCGGAGAGTCCACTACCGAAGTGCTCTTCGCGGGCTTGGACGGGACGCTGGGCAACGCAGTCATGCGTTATCTCGAACTCCAAGACGTGGTCATGGCGGAGAAAGGCGGAACCTGGCGGTTGACCGAGCGCGGCCGATTGCTGACTTCTGAGGTGTCGCTGGCCATGCTCGGTATGTACGGGGAAGCGTATGGCGCGGTGCTCTCGCAATCGGCAGACCTGCTCACCCGCCGTGCGGCCTACGGTTGGGACGTGTGGCGCGACGACGCAGCCCTCGGCCGGCATGGCGCCACACTCTTTCATCGTTTTCACACACAGGGCCTGCTGAATGCACTTGCTGGCGCCGATACCCAGTGCCTTCTCGACATCGGTTGCGGTGCAGGGCAACTGCTGATCGACCTCTGCGTGCAAGACCCCGGCATGCGCGGCGTCGGGCTCGACATCTCACCGGAAGCCATTGCCGTGGCTCGCGAGCAGGCAGTGGCCGCAGGAGTGGCCGACCGCGTCGAATTCGTGGTGGCCGATGCCTTTGATCCCGAGTCGTGGCCCGCTGTCTGTCATGAACCCGACACGCTTGTCGCCGTCGAGTTGATTCACGAGTTGTTCCGTGAAGGAGAAGGCCGGGTCGTGTCGTTGCTCGACACAGTGGCCGATTTACTGCGGGCCGGCCGGAAGCATTTTATTCTCGGTGAGTCGCAGTTGTGCTACGACAACCGGGGAGACGACTCCGAATACTTTCTGGTTTGTTCCCTGACTGGCCTGGGATTGCCCGTGCGTGAGGAATCGTGGCTTGACCTCATCGGGCGCACCCAGTTGCAGTGTCTGCGCACGTTCACCCGGTCCGATGCTAGACAGCGCCTCGTGTTCTACGACCTGGTCAGGCGATGAGTTGCCGCCTGGGAGTGCATAGGGCAAACACGGCAATCCCCGTTGAGGATGCCCCTTCGCGGTTCGTCTCGAAACTGTGTGAATACACCATAGGACGTGGCTCGTGACTTCCATCATCGAAGTTCATGATCTGGTCAAAGAGTACCGCCGTCCGGAGCGCTATTCAGGCCGGTTGGGGGGCCTTCGGACCCTCCTGACACGGAAGCATGCGGTGACTCGTGCTGTCGACGGCGTGAGCTTCAGCGTGGGCCAAGGCGAGATGATCGGTTACCTCGGGCCCAACGGTGCCGGGAAGTCGACGACCATCAAGATGCTCGCCGGGATTCTGAAACCCACGTCGGGCATCGTCCGGGTCGCCGGCCTCGTGCCGTGGCAGGAGCGGGAACACAACGCACGTAACATCGGGGTCGCGGTCGGGCAGCGCACACAATTGTGGTGGGATCTGCCACTGCGTGACTCCCTGACCCTGATTGGCAGGCTCTACGGTATGGAGCGGTCGATCTACGCTGCCAACATTGCCCAGTTCACCGAACTTCTCGGCTTGGGGCCGTTTCTGGGAACTCCGGTGCGGCACCTCTCCTTGGGGCAGCTCATGCGCGGGGACCTGGCGGCCGCCCTGCTACCCGAGCCTCGTGTCTTGTACCTGGACGAACCCACTGTCGGTCTCGACGTCGTTGCAAAGGAACGCATCCGCGACTTCGTGGCCAGCCTCAACAAGGAAACGGGCGTCACGGTGGTGCTGACCACTCACGACCTCGAGGACGTCGAACGACTGTGTGACCGGATTGTGCTGATAGACAAGGGCCGTGTCTTGTACGACGGAAAGATCGACACCCTCAAGGCCCAGTACGCGCCCTATCGGAATGTGATCGTGCAACTGGCCGACGGCCAGCCCTGGAACGGTGCTGGAATTCCCCATGCCGAGACATCCGCGGTCGAACCGGAATCAGGGCAGGTCAGGCTCAGCTTCGATCCGGCGAGAGTCCAGGTCTCGGATGTGGTCGGCGCGGTACTGCGCCGCCACCACGTGACCGATCTATCCATCGTCGAGCCACATCTGGAAGGGATCATCCACCGTATCTACTCCGGGAAAGCCTGACACTGAGCCCTTTCAGTCTGCCCACCGATCGGGTGACGGAGATGCCGTGGTGTGCCGGGCTATCGGCTGCGATTGTGCTGACCGGAGGCCCGTCAACCGAGGGGCGGCATGTCACCCCCTCGATTCCTCGCTGAAAGGGCTCACTCATGACCGCAGTCAGGACACTGGAGCCGAGCACCGAAAACCGCTCGGCAACCCGGGAAAAAACCCGGATGACGGCCTCCCGGAGGGTCTCCGCGTGCGTTGCCATCGTGCGGCTGCAGGCCCGGGCACTTCGGCTCTACCGGACGGACTTCCTCTTCAGTCTTCTCGGTCTCCTGATTCAGATTTATCTGTTGCGGATGTTGTGGACAGCGGCCTATCAGGGGGCCGGGAATGCCACGGCAAGCAGCCTTCGGGTCGGGCTCGCCACGCAAATCGCCTACACCACCCTGGCCAATATCCAGCACTGGCTCTTCAATCCCTGGCCCGCCTCGATGATCCCGGAGCGAGTCCGGGAAGGCACCGTCGCCGTCGATCTGGCGAGACCCTTGCGATTCCCCATCCAGATGATGTCCGCTCAAGGGGGAGTCGTGCTGGCCAGGCTTCCGTGGGCCTTGGTCGCATGCCCCCTCGCGGTATTCGCCGGCGGGGCCCAGCCACCGGCATCATCGGGGGCGCTCATCGCCGCGGTGGTGTCCTTGGTACTGGCTTTGTGGCTGACCTTGCTGTTGTCTTTGATCGTCGGGATGGCGGCATTCTGGACCCTGGAGGTCTCCGGACTGCTGGTGGTCTATGGGCATCTGTCGGAGTTCCTGGCAGGAGTCCTTGTGCCACCTTGGCTCATGCCGTCATGGCTGCACGTAATTACGCAGTGGTTGCCTTTTCAGGCAATCACCTACACCCCAGTAGCCACCTATCTCGGCCGGCTCGGCAATAGTGCCCATGTCCTGGGCGCGCTCGGGGTGCAATGCGGCTGGATTCTCGTCGCCTGGATCACGATGAGGGCCATCTGGAGTCGCGCGTTGCACCGCATCGTGGTGCAGGGAGGGTGACGTGCACAACACGACCGGAGCAGTCACCCGAAAAATTCCTTCGTGGCGAACTTATCTCTTACTGGCCGGTGCCGCCTTCCGGGCACAGTTCCAGTATCGCGCGAATTTCTTGCTCCTGGTCACAGGCGGGGTGGCCTATCAGTGCGCCGGGCTGGCGCTGGTATGGGTGGTAGTGGAACAGTTCGGCCACTTCGCGGGCTGGACCCTTGCCGATATCGCGTTCCTCTACGGGCTGCGACTCACTGCCCACGCGCTGAGCACAATCCCCTTCAGTCAATTGCAGCGCTTGGACGACGTAGTACGAAACGGTGAATTCGACCGGTACTTGATCCGGCCCGCCGGATTGTTGACACAAGTACTCACTCGCCAGGTGAATTTGCAGGTCGTGGGTGATCTGGCTGGCGGCTTGGGAGTATTGGTGTCCGCCGTCGTTGCGGGGAACGTGGCCTGGACGGCGGCCAAAGTGCTGTATCTGACGGCTGCGCTGGCAAGCGGTGCACTGATCGAGGCCTCTTTGCAACTTGCCGCATCAGCCCTTTGCTTTCATTTCGTCTATACGCAGTCCTTCCGCCTCCTGATCGACAGCATCTTCAATACTTTCGGCGGTTATCCGATGATAATCTTCCCGATCGTTGCCCGCTTCTCGCTCACTTTCATTCTGCCTCTAGCTTTTGTTGCGTATCTTCCGGCCACGGTAATTCTCGGTCTCCCGGCTGGATTGCCGGCCGGGACTTGGCTCGCGTATGCGACCCCGCTCCTGGGTCCCGTCCTGTTCACGGTGGCCTACCGTTTCTGGCACAGTCGGGCGCGACATTATAGTAGTACCGGGCAATAAGGCTCATCTTGCTGACTTCCTGGAGGTTGGTTGTGGCAAGCACTTCCGCTCTCGAACTGGTCAATTTTGCGACAGATCTGTGCGTCTATGATGGCTACGGCAGTATGTCGGAGTACATAGCGGTTGGGATGGCTCGCGCCGGCGTTGACCTCAATGTAATACCGATGAGGCTTCAAGCGGTCGGTTTGTCGCAGGAAATGCAGCGCATTCTGGCGCGCGGCACCTCGCTGGCCGACGGGCTTGTTCTCTACAATTCGTGGCCGCGGCCGGAGCTCGAGCGATTCGCCGCCACCGAGCACTTCGTGCATACCATGTGCGAGCAGAGTCTCCTTCCTTTTTCCAGCTGGGCAGGGCGGCTTAACAGGGCCCGCGCCGTGATGGTGCCTACCCGTTTCGCTGGTGACGCCCTCCGGAATTCGGGCGTTTCCGTTCCCATTGAGGTCGTCCCCGATGGCGTGGATCCGGCCGTCTACCCTATCGTCGACCGACCGATACGGGACACCTTCACGACACTTATCGTCGGTACAGTCCAGCCCCGAAAGCATTTTCCGGAGGCTATTTCGGCGTGGCAGATGGCGTTCGAAGCAGACTCGGCGGCCCGGCTGATCATCAAAACCCGTTTCGGCCGGCGGGGGCGAGGCGGGCTGCCTGTCCCCCATGACCGGCGTATCACCATAGTCGACGAAAGCGAACCCTCACGCGGAATCTTGCACTGGTACGCGCAAGCCGATGTCCTCCTGGCACTCGGAAACGAAGGTTTCGGCTTGCCCCTGGTGGAAGGGATGAGTACCGGGCTTCCGGTAATTGCACTGTCTTCCGAGGGACAACGCGATGTGTGTACGGATGCCGGTGACCTCGTACTCGCTGTACCGCCGGGGCATTGGGAGCGCGCCAACGTCGCTTCCTTGCCGGGTGATCCTTTAGGATCCGGGGCTTGTGGCTCGTGATCATGTGGTGGGGGATGGCTTCCCGGAGCGGATACGGA
>NZ_JBFBBE010000190.1:0-12592 GCF_040682555.1 Streptomyces sp. NPDC051172 | reverse complement strand
CTGCTCACTCGACGAGCTCAAGACCGCGCTCGAGGACTGGATCGAGACCTGGAACGAGCAGGCCCGCCCCTTCAGATGGACCAAGACCGCGGACCGGATCATCGACCGCATCTGCCGCTACTGCGACAGGATCTGCGGACCGGAACACTAGGCTGTCGGCATGTCCGAAGCCCCACTCGCCGCGATCCGCTCCCTCCCCAGCTGGCTGCTCGGCCGTGCCGCCGCGCGTGGCCGGGCCCTGGTGGCCGAGGCACTGGCCGCGGAGGGGCTGAAGATGTGGCACCACGTGGTGCTCTCCGCCGTGCGCGACCTCGGCCCCGTCGCTCAGGCCGACCTCGGGCGCGGCGTGCAGCTCGACCCGAAGGATCTGGTCGGCGTCATCAATGACCTGCAGTCGGCCGGTCTTGTCGTACGCGAACCGGACCCCAAGGACCGCCGCAAGAACGCGGTGTCGCTCACCGGGGACGGTGCGCGGTTGCTCAAGCGGTCCGAGTGGGCGGCGCGCAAGGCCAACGACGAGCTGCTCGCGCCGCTCTCCGCGGTCGAACGCGACCAGTTCATGGACCTGTTGATCCGGATTTCCGGTACGGAGAGCTGACGGCGGATAACGTTCCGTCATGGCCGTATCCCTCGCTCTCGATCCCGCGCGCAGCGCCCTCGTCCTCGTCGATCTGATGGACCGGATCGTCGCGCTGCCCCTGGAGCCCCGCAAGGGCACCGAAGTCCTGTCCGCCGCCGAGGAGTTGGCGACCGTGTTCCGCTCGGCGGGCGCGACCGTCGTCCTCGTCCGGGTCGAACGCCCCGGTGTCGCCGAACAGCCGCCCGGCAGCGGGCTGGTGGCCGGTCTGGCCCGGGACGGCGACCTGGAGGTCGTGAAGCGGACCATCGGCGGCTTCCAGGGCACGGGGCTTGACGACCTGCTGCGTGACCGGGGCGTGGGCACGCTCGTCTTCGGCGGGATCGCCACCAACCTCGGTGTCGAGTCCACCGCCCGGGCCGCCGGAGACCTCGGCTACGACCTGGTCTTCGTCGAGGACGCCATGGCCGCGCTCACGGCCGCCGAGCACGACGCGTCGGTGCGGCTGGACTTTCCGCGGCTGGGGACCGTGGTGACGGTGGACGAGGTGCGGTTCGTGGCGGGCTGATCCCGCAGGGCGGCGCGGGCAGCTGAGGCGGGGCCCCTGCGGCGCAGGGGGCGCTCCCCGCCGGCCGGGGCCCCGCCGCCGTGTCGCGGAGAGCCGGTCACCCCTGGGCGGCCGCGGTCCGCAGAGCGATGCGGTTCTCGCCCGCGTACACGTTCATGGAGCTGCCCCGCAGGAAGCCCACGAGGGTCAGGCCGGTCTCCGCGGCCAGGTCGACGGCGAGGGACGAAGGTGCCGAGACCGCCGCCAGGACCGGGATCCCGGCCATGACCGCCTTCTGTGCCAGCTCGAAGGAGGCGCGGCCCGAGACCAGCAGGATCGTGCGGGACAGCGGCAGGTCGCCGTTCTGCAGGGCGCGGCCCACCAGCTTGTCGACCGCGTTGTGCCGGCCCACGTCCTCCCGTATGTCCAGCAGCTCGCCGTCTTCCGTGAACAGGGCGGCCGCGTGCAGACCCCCGGTCCGGTCGAAGACCCGCTGGGCCGCGCGCAGCCGGTCGGGGAGGCTGGCGAGCAGCTCGGGTGCGACGCGGACCGGGGGAGTGTCGGCGATCGGCCAGCGGGCCGTCGTACGGACCGCGTCGAGACTCGCCTTGCCGCACAGCCCGCAGGACGAGGTCGTGTAGACGTTCCGTTCGAGGGTGATGTCGGGGATCTGCACCCCCGGCGCGGTCCGCACGTCCACCACGTTGTACGTGTTCGAGCCGTCGACCGTGGCCCCTGCGCAGTACACGATGTTCTGCAGGTCGTCCTGCCCGGCGAGCACGCCCTCGCTGACCAGGAAGCCCGCGGCCAGCGCGAAGTCGTCGCCCGGGGTGCGCATGGTGATCGCGAGCGGCTTGCCGTTCAGCCGGATCTCCAGCGGTTCCTCGGCGACGAGCGTGTCCGGGCGGGACGAGACCGCCCCGTCGCGGATGCGGATCACCTTGCGTCGTTCCGTGACTCGTCCCATGTCGTGTCTCAGTCCCGGTTCTGTACGTGCTGGTAGCCGAAGCGGCCCTTGATGCAGAGGTTGCCGTGGGTCACCGGGTTGTCGTGCGGTGAGGTGACCTTCACGATTTCATTGTCCTGCACGTGGAGAGTGAGGTTGCAGCCCACTCCGCAGTACGCGCACACCGTCGTCGTCTCCGTCTGCCCTGATTCGTTCCAGGTACCCGCCGCGCGCATGTCGAACTCCGACTTGAACGACAGCGCCCCCGTCGGGCACACCTCGATGCAGTTGCCGCAGTACACGCACGCCGAGTCGGTGAGCGGAGCGTCGTGCTCGACGGCGATCCGGGCGTCGAAGCCGCGGCCGGAGACCGAGATCGCGAAGGTGTTCTGCCACTGGTCGCCGCAGGCATCCACGCACTTGTAGCAGAGGATGCACTTGCCGTAGTCGCGCACATACAGGTCGTTGTCGACCCTGGGCTCCTCGTCCAGGCGGGCCGCGTCCGGGCCGAAGCGGTCCGGCTTCGCCTCGTACTCCTTGATCCATTCGGCGACTTGTGGAGTCGTCGACAAGTCGACGGAGGAGGCGAGGAGTTCGAGGACGATCCTGCGGCTGTGGCGGGCGCGCTCGGTGTCGGTCCGCACGACCATGCCGGGCTCGGCCATGCGGGAGCAGGCAGGGACGAGGGTCCGCGCCCCCTCAACCTCGACGACGCAGACCCGGCACGCGTTCCTGGGCCTGAGGGTGTCGCCCTCGCATAGGGTCGGGATGTCCTTCCCGACGCCACGACACGCGTCCAGGATGGTCGAACCCTCCGGGACCCTGGCCTCCTGGCCGTCGATCGTGAACTCCAGCAGCCGGCGCGGGATCCCCAGCGGTGTCACGGTCATTCGTACGCCCCCAGACGGTCGATGGCGGATTCCACGGCGTTCCACGCGGTCTGTCCCAGGCCGCAGATCGAGGCGTCCCGCATCGCGCGGCCGACCTCTCTGAGCAGGGCGATGTCGTCGGCGGCCGCCGCGCCGGTGCGCTCGGCGATCCGGTGCAGCGCCTCCTCCTGGCGCACGGTCCCGACCCGGCAGGGCACGCACTGGCCGCATGACTCGTCGCGGAAGAACTCGGCGATGCGCAGCAACAGCCGGGGCAGCGGGACCGTGTCGTCGAAGGCCATCACGACACCCGAGCCGAGCGTGGTGCCCGCCTCGCGGGTGCCTTCGAAGGTGAGCGGGATGTCCAGTTCGTCCGGCCGTACGAAGCCGCCTGCCGCACCGCCGAGCAGCACCGCCCGCAGCCGGTCCCGCACCCCGGCCCGGGTGAGCAGGTCGCCGAGCGTCGCCCCGAACGGCAGCTCGTAGATGCCGGGCCGGTCCACGCTGCCCGAGACGCAGAACAGCTTCGGGCCGGTGGACCGCTCGGTGCCGATCGCCGCGTAGGCCGGGGCGCCCATGGTCAGGATCGGCAGGACGTTGACCAGCGTCTCCACGTTGTTCTCGACCGTCGGCTTGCCGAACAGGCCCTTCTCCACCGGGAAGGGCGGCTTCGAGCGCGGCTCGCCGCGGTGGCCCTCGATGGAGTTGAACAGGGCCGTCTCCTCGCCGCAGATGTAGGCGCCCGCGCCGCGCCGGATCTCGATGTCGAAGGCGTAGCCCTGGCCGAGGACGTCCTCGCCGAGGAAGCCACGCGCGCGTGCCTGCGCGAGCGCATGCTCCAGGCGGCGCAGGGCCCGCGGGTACTCACCGCGCAGGTAGACGAACCCCCGTTGCGCGCCGGTCGCGTATCCGGTGATCGTCATCGCCTCGACCAGCGCGTAAGGGTCGCCTTCCATGATCACGCGGTCCTTGAAGGTGCCCGGCTCGGATTCGTCGGCGTTGCAGACGAGGTAGTGGGGGTGGTCGGGCTGCGACGCCGTGGCCTGCCATTTGCGGCCGGTGGGGAACGCGGCCCCGCCGCGCCCGACCAGGCCGGAGTCGGTGACCTCGCGGATGACTCCGGCGGGGCCCAGCCCGAAGGCCCGGCGCAGGGCGGTGTAGCCGCCGTGGGCCCGGTAGTCGTCGAGACTTTCCGGGTCGACCACGCCGACCCGCCGCAGCAGGACAAGGCCGTCCTGTCCGGCCTGGGGCACCGCCATCGCCGCCGGCGGTTCCTCCGGCGCCGAGTCCGGCGCGCTCGCGGCGAGTACGGCCGCCTCCACCGTCGCCGGCGCCGCCACGGCCGTACGCACCGGGTCGCCCGCCCTGATCGCGAGGGCCGCCGGGGCCCGCTCGCACAGACCGAGGCAGGGGCTGCGCTCGACGCTCACGCCGCTGCCCGGACCCAGCCGTGCCTCGATCCCGGCGCACAGCCCGGGCGCCCCGGCGGCCGCGCAGGCCAGGTCCGTGCACACGTGGAGCACGGTGGCGGGGCGGGGCTGCACCGAGAACATGGCGTAGAAGGTGGCGACGCCGTACGCCTCCGCAGGAGGTACGGTCAGCCGCCGGCACAGGTAGTCGAGGGCGCCCTCGCTGATCCAGCCGATCCGGTCGTTGACGGCGTGCAGCCCCGGCAACAGCAGGTCGCGCCTCTCCCGGGCCGCGCGGCCGCCGCGGGCCCACCTCAGGTCGGCGTCGGAGCGGTCCGCGCCCTCCCAGGAGGACTCCGGGGGGCCCAACAGGGCGTCCACCGCGTCCCGTTCGTCGTCTGTCGGCTCGCTGTCGCCGAAGTGCAGATCCACCAGGTCACCTCACGATGGTCGCGACGGGGAGCTTCTCGATCCGGACCGCCGACGCCTTGAACTCCGCCGTCCCCGCGATCGGGCAGTTCGCCTCGATCGTCAGCTGGTTGGTGTCCACCTCGTCGGGAAAGTGCATGGTCATGAAGGCGAGCCCGGGCCGCAGCGCCGTGTCCACCCACACGGGGGCGACCACGGACCCCCGCCGCGAGGACACCCGGACCTCCTCGCCGACCACGACCCCGTAGCGCTCGGCGTCCTCGGGGCACAGCTCGATGTACTCGCCGCGCCGGAGCGGGGAGGCGTAACCGCCGCTCTGCACACCGGTGTTGTAGGAGTCGAGACGCCGCCCGGTCGTCAGCCGGATCGGGTACTCCTCGTCGGTGAGGTCGACCGGCGGATCGTGCTGGACGATCCCGAAGGGCGCGGGCATTCCGCGCCGGGCCGGGTCCTTCTCCCACAACCGGCCGTGCAGATAGGTAGGTTCGAGCTCCTCGGTGCTCGGGCACGGCCACTGGATGCCCTGGTGCTCCTCCAGGCGTTCGTACGTCATCCCGTAGTGGTCCGGGGAGACCGAGCGCAGCTCGTTCCAGACGGCCTCGGCGTCGGCGTACTTCCAGTCGTGGCCGAGGCGCGCCGCCAGCTCGCAGATGATGTCGATGTCCTCGCGCGCCTCGCCGGGCGGGGTGACCGCCCGGCGCACGCGCTGAACCCGCCGCTCGCTGTTGGTGGTCGTGCCGTCGGTCTCCGCCCAGCCCGCGGTCGCGGGCAGGATCACGTCCGCCAGCTCGGCCGTCCTGGTGAGGAAGATGTCCTGGACGACGAGGAAGTCCAGCTGCCGCATCCGGCGGACGGCCTGCTCGCTGTCGGCCTCCGACTGCGCGGGGTTCTCGCCGATGCAGTAGACGGCCTTGAGGGAGCCCTCCTCCATCGCCTCGAACATCTCCGTCAGGTTCAGCCCGTGGTGCGGCTGGATCACGGTGCCCCAGGCCGACTCGAACTTCAGCCGGGAGTCCGGGTCGAGGATGTCCTGGAAGCCCGGCAGGCGATTCGGGATGGCGCCCATGTCGCCGCCGCCCTGCACGTTGTTCTGGCCGCGCAGCGGTTGCAGCCCGGCGCCGTAGCGGCCGACCTGTCCGGTCAGCAGGGAGAGGTTGATCAGCGCGCGGACGTTGTCGGTGCCGTTGTGGTGCTCGGTGATGCCGAGGGTCCAGCACAGCTGGGCGCGTTCGGCGCGGGCGTAGGCGTGCGCCAACTCCCGTATCGCACGCGCCGGTACGCCCGTGACCTTCTCGGCGAGGGACGGCGTCCACGGTTCGACGAGCGCCTTGTACTCCTCGAAGCCGGTCGTCGCCCGCTCGATGAACGCCTCGTTGGCCAGGCCCGCGTGGATGATCTCGCGGCCGATCGCATGGGCCATCGGGATGTCGGTGCCGACGTTGAGGCCGAGCCAGCTCTCCGCCCACTCGGCGGTGGAGGTACGCCGCGGATCGACGGCGTACATCCGGGCGCCGTTCCTGATGCCCTTCAGGACGTGCTGGAAGAAGATCGGGTGCGCGAAGCGGGCGTTGGATCCCCACATCACGATGACGTCCGTGTGCTCGATCTCCTCGTACGAGGAGGTGCCGCCGCCGGAGCCGAACGCGGCGCTCAGACCGGCCACGCTGGGGGCGTGACACGTGCGGTTGCAGGAGTCGACGTTGTTGGTGCCCATCACGACCCGCGCGAACTTCTGCGCCACGTAGTTCATCTCGTTGGTCGCGCGGGCGCAGGAGAACATGCCGAACGCGCCGCGGTTGCGCTGCAGCCCGCGCGCCGCCCGGTCCAGGGCCTCCTCCCAGCTCGCCTGCCGGAACGGCTCGTCGCGCGAGTCGCGGACCAGCGGGTGGGTGAGCCGGGTGTAGGTCTTCGGGGTCCGGTCGCGTTTGCTCATACGACACTCCTCATGCGGCGCTCCTCAGTGCGAGCAGGTCCGAGATGGCGTGCACGGTGCGCAGGGTGGACACCTCGACGCCGGTGATCTCCGCCAACTCGACGACGGCCGCGAGCAGGACGTCGAGTTCGAGCGGTTTGCCGCGCTCCAGGTCCTGGAGCGTGGAGGTGCGGTGGTCGCCGACGCGCTCGGCGCCGGCGAGACGGCGTTCGATGGAGACACCGACCTCGCAGCCGAGCGCCTCGGCGACGGCGAGGGTCTCGGCCATCATGGTCTCGATGACCTTGCGGGTGCCGCCGTGCAGACACATCTGCCGCATGGTGGCGCGGGACAGCGCGCTGATCGGGTTGAAGGAGATGTTGCCGAGCAGCTTGACCCAGATGTCGCCCCGCAGCTCCGGCTCGACCGGGCACTTCAGGCCACCGGCGACCATGGCCTCGCTGAAGGCCAGGCAGCGCTTGGACACACTGCGGTCGGGCTCGCCGATGGAGAACCGGGTGCCTTCCAAGTGCCGTACGACACCTGGTCCTTCGAGCTCGGTGGCCGCGTAGACGACACATCCGACGGCCCGTTCGGGCGCGAGCACCGCACTGACCGCGCCGTCCGGGTCCACGCTCTCGACGCGGTGGCCGTCGTGGGGGCCGCCGTGCCGGTGGAAGTACCACCAGGGGATGCCGTTCTGGGCGGCGATCACCGCCGTGGTGTCGTGCAGAAGGGGCTCGATCAGCGGCCCGCACGCCGCGTACGAGTGGGCCTTCAGGCCCAGGAAGACGTAGTCGACCGGGCCGATCTCGGCCGGGTCGTCGGTGGCGTGGGCGTGCGCGGTGAAGTGGCCGCGCGGGCTGAGCACCCGTACTCCGTGCTGCCTCATGGCCGCCAAGTGCGGTCCACGGGCGACGAGATGCACATCGGCGCCGGCGCGATGGAGCGCGGCGCCGACGTAGGCGCCGATCGCACCGGCGCCGAGAACTGCGACTTTCATGACGAGGGAGCTCCGTTCGGTTCGAGGGATACCGCGGAGACGGCCGGACTGCCGAACATTGTCGACTGAATATTGTCTACAGTATGGTGGCGAGGGCCACAAGCCTCCGTGCACGGTCGGGAAAACCGGGCGGTCCGACCGTTCGGCGCTCGCCGCATACCGCTCATCGCATACGGTCGACGCGCCGCCTTCTCAACTCCCTTGCCGTTCCCTTACGTTCGGGATCATGAGTCCCCCTGTCGCACCGGCCGGCTGGAGCCGCTGGCTGGTTCCCCCCGCCGCTCTCTCCGTCCATCTCTCCATCGGCCAGGCCTACGCCTGGAGCGTCTTCAAGCCGCCCCTGGAGTCCTCGCTCGGCCTCAGCGGAACGCAGAGCGCGCTGCCCTTCCAGCTCGCCATCGTCATGCTCGGCCTGTCGGCCGCGTTCGGCGGCACACTGGTGGAGCGCAACGGGCCGCGCTGGGCGATGACCGTCGCCCTGGTCTGCTTCTCGTCCGGCTTCCTGATCTCCGCACTGGGCGCGGCCACCGAGCAGTACTGGCTGATCGTCCTCGGCTACGGCTTCGTCGGCGGCATCGGCCTCGGCATCGGCTACATCTCGCCCGTCTCCACGCTGATCAAGTGGTTCCCGGACCGGCCCGGCATGGCCACGGGCATCGCGATCATGGGCTTCGGCGGCGGCGCGCTCATCGCCTCTCCGTGGTCCACGCAGATGCTGGAGTCCTTCGGCACCGACAGCTCCGGGATCGCGCTCGCCTTCCTCGTGCACGGCCTGTCGTACGCCGTCTTCATGGCGCTCGGCGTGCTGCTGGTGCGGGTGCCGCGCAGCGAGCGGCCGGTCGAGGGCGCGCCCAGCGCCTTCCAGGGGCCGCAGGTCTCGGCCAACACGGCCATCCGCACCCCGCAGTTCTGGTGTCTGTGGGTCGTGCTCTGCATGAACGTGACCGCGGGCATCGGCATCCTGGAGAAGGCCGCCCCGATGATCCAGGACTTCTTCAAGAACACGTCGACCCCCGTGTCCGTCTCGGCCTCGGCCGGTTTCGTCGCGCTGCTCTCCGCAGCCAACATGGCGGGCCGTATCGGCTGGTCGTCCACCTCCGACCTGATCGGACGCAAGAACATCTACCGCGTCTATCTGGGCTTCGGTGCGCTGATGTACGCGCTGATCGCGCTGTTCGGCGACTCCTCAAAGCCGCTGTTCGTCCTGTGCGCGATGGTGATCCTGTCCTTCTACGGGGGCGGCTTCGCCACCATCCCGGCCTATCTGAAGGACCTGTTCGGCACGTACCAGGTCGGCGCCATCCACGGCCGGCTGCTCACCGCCTGGTCCACGGCCGGCGTCCTCGGACCGCTGATCGTGAACTGGATCGCCGACCACCAGAAGGAGGCCGGCAAGAGCGGCGCGTCCCTGTACGGACTCTCCTTCATCATCATGATCGGGCTGCTCGTCGTCGGCTTCGTCGCCAACGAACTCGTCCGGCCCGTCAATGCCCGCCACCACATTCCCGCCCCCAGGGAGGAGACCGTCGATGTCGAACGACAGCAGTCAGAGTCCGCCTGACCGGCGCCCGCTGATCGCCTTCGCCTGGCTGTGGGTGGGGGCACCGCTCGTCTACGGCGTGTACGAGCTCGTACAGAAGGCGACGAAGCTGTTCACCGGGTGACCGTTCGGTAAGTGTTCGGGCGTCCGAAGGCCTGACAGAAGCCGACAACCCTGGCGCCCGAATCCTGTCGTCTTGGCTGCCCTCGTACCCGTGAGTCACTGATCAGACTGGTGGATCCCGCAACCCAAGGCAACGAGGGGGACCACCAATGAACGGCTCGCGCATCGCCGCCGTCGGCCACTACCAACCCGCCAAGGTGCTCACCAACGAGGACCTGGCGGGTCTGGTCGACACCAGTGACGAGTGGATCACGTCCCGGGTGGGCATCCGCACACGCCACATCGCCGGGCCCGACGAGCCGGTCGACGAGCTGGCCGCCCACGCCGCGGCCAAGGCGCTCGCGGCGGCCGGCCTCGCGCCCGGTGACATCGACCTGGTCCTGGTCGCCACCTCCACCGCCGTCGACCGCTCGCCCAACATGGCCGCCCGGGTCGCCGCCCGGCTCGGCATCCCCTCGCCCGCCGCGATGGACGTCAACGTCGTGTGCGCCGGGTTCACCCACGCCCTGGCCACCGCCGACCACGCGGTCCGGGCGGGCGCCTCGCTGCGTGCGCTGGTCATCGGCGCCGACAAGATGTCCGCCGTGACCGACTGGAGCGACCGCACCACCTGCGTGCTCGTCGGCGACGGGGCGGGGGCCGCCGTCGTGGAGGCCGCGGACGAGCCCGGCATCGGGCCCGTGCTGTGGGGCTCCGTGCCCGAAATGGGGCACGCGGTACGCATCGAGGGCACGCCCGCGCGGTTCGCACAGGAGGGGCAGAGCGTCTACCGCTGGGCCACCACCCAGCTGCCGCCCATCGCCCGCAAGGCCTGCGAGCGCGCCGGACTCGCCCCCGAGGACCTCGCCGGAGTCGTACTGCACCAGGCGAACCTGCGCATCATCGAGCCCCTCGCCGAGAAGATCGGCGCCGTCAACGCCGTGGTCGCGCGGGACGTCGCCGAGTCCGGGAACACATCGGCCGCGAGCATCCCGCTCGCCTTCTCCAAGCTCGTCGAGAAGGGTGCCATCTCGGCCGGGGACCCGGTGCTGCTGTTCGGCTTCGGCGGGAACCTGTCATACGCCGGACAGGTCGTCCGCTGCCCGTGACCTGCGCGTACGGTCCCATGTGACGCACTCGACCCCCCGCACCCCCGGCCACTGTGCGCCGTAGACTGTAGACGAAAGACAATCCATACTGGCTTTCCGGCTGCAGTTGCTCCGCGCTGCTCAGGAGGGGGACCGACCGATGTTGTCGACAGGACTGCCGCAGGGTGCGGTACCCAAGCTCGAACGGCCCGGCCCGCTGCGCGACCGCGTCTACGAGGCGCTCCTCGAACTGATCACCACGCGTGCCCTGCAGCCCGGCCAGCACCTCGTCGAGAGTGAACTCGCAGGCCACCTCGGGGTGTCCCGGCAGCCCGTGCGGGAGGCGCTGCAGCGGTTGAACACCGAGGGGTGGGTCGATCTGCGGCCCGCCCAGGGCGCGTTCGTGCACGAGCCCACGGAGCAGGAGGCCGACCAGCTCCTCACCGTCCGCACGCTGTTGGAGGCCGAGGCGGCCCGGCTCGCCGCCGCCAACGCGGGCAGCGCCGGCATCTCGGTGCTCGAGGAGCTGTGCACCGAGGGTGAGAAGGCCGTCGCCGCGGACGACGTGGACGGCGCCGTCACGATGAACGCCCGCTTCCACGCGAAGATCATGGACCTGGCGGGCAACGCGGTCCTCGCCGAGCTCGCCGCCCAGGTCGACCGCCGGGTGCGCTGGTACTACACACCCATCGCCCGGCAGCGCGGCCGGCAGTCCTGGATCGAGCACCGCGAACTGATCGCCGCGATCTCCGACCGTGACGAACAGCGGGCCACCCAGCTGATGCGGGAGCACACGGAGCACACCCGGCGGTCGTATCACGAGCGGGCGGAGTCCTGACCTGGGCCACGCAGCGGTCAGGTTCGCACGAGATCCGAAGGCGCCTCGCTCGCCGCGCACCAGCGTGCCTCCACCGCCAGCATGACCACCAACACGCCCACCAGGGCGAGGAGTTCGGCGACCGCCGACAGGTGGACGCCGAGCAGCGCGGCGGCCAGGGGGACCGGGGCGGCGGTCGCCCGGAAGCGGACGGGATACAGGCGCAGGACCGTCCGGAAGGCCGCGTCCCCCGCGAGGAAGAGCGCCACGCCCCCCGCGAGAGCCAGGGCGGGGCCGGTGTGCAGGTGTTCGGTGAGGTGGCCCAGGGTCTTCTTCACACCCGTGGCCAGGTAGGCGATGCCGAGCAGCATCGGCAGGAAGGCGTAGTAGTACGCGTTCATCGCCAGCCGCCAGCGACTCGGTGCCGACGTGTTCCGGAACGTGGCCTCGGCGGCCTCCTCGTCCCGCACGAAGTACGTCCACCACAGCGCGACCGCCAGCGACAGCGACAGGAACGCTCCGCCGAACAGGCCCGGGGTGAGCGGAAGTTCGCCGATCCCGGTGCCGATGGCGATGACGGACTCGCCGAACGCGACGATCAGCAGCAGTCCGTGCCGCTCCACGAAGTGCGCCGGGTCCAGGCTGCCCAGCTGGACGCGCACGGCCGCGGCCGACCGCCCGTCGGCCCGGCCGGGGCCGTGCTCGGCCAGGAACGGCGTCATGAACTGCAGGAGCAGCGCGAGCAGCCACAGCCCGTCCGCCGCGAGTCCGTCGAGGAAGCCCGCCGCGGTGACGGCCAGCGCCGCCAGCGAGTTGGGGACGCCGTACCAGATCGCGTCCCGGCCGTGGCTGCGGGTGTAGAGGGCGGTGTGCACGACCACGACGGCCAGGAAGCCGAGCCCGAAGACCACGCCGGTGTCGTCGAAGACGCGCGGGATCGCCAGCGCGCAGACCAGGAACGCGCCCATGCCCAGCATCAGCAGCAGCCGCCGGGAGGGGCGGTCGGGCGGGACCTGGTTGGTGAGGTACGCGTAGGCGCCGTACATCCAGAACAGCACCACGAAGATCAGCGCGACCCGGCCCGCCGTGGCGAAGGTCAGGTCGCCTGCGAGCAGCACGCTGAGCTGGGTGAGGGTGAAGACGAAGACGAGGTCGAAGAAGAGTTCCAGCGTCGTGACCCGGCGGCCTTCTTCATGTTCCTGCTTCGCGGTGCTCTCCGGTATGGCGATGCCCACGTGTCCCCCTGAACCGACGTTGATCAGATGGTATGCGGCGCTTGCCAAGGTCCTCGACGACGCCCAGGCCCTCGGCCGGCACAGCGCGCGTGAGGCGGCCCTCCCGGGGAGGGCCGCC